>CANQZF010000051.1 GCA_947628265.1 uncultured Oscillospiraceae bacterium | reverse complement strand
TCCCGGCGCTCGCAGGCGTAGTAGGTGTAGCCGTTCTTGCTGGTGCGCTTTAAGATGCGCGATCCGCACTTGGGGCATTTCCCCGGCATTTCCACCACGATGGGCATGGTGAACTTGCACTCGGGGTACCCCGGACAGGCCAGAAACCGCCCGAAGCGCCCGGTTTTCACCACCAGCTTCCGCCCGCACACGGGGCAGACCTCGTTTGTCTCCTCGTCGGGGACGCGGATACGCTCCCCCTCCAGGGCCTTCTGGGCGCTCTCCAGGGACGCCTCAAAGCCGCCATAGAAGTCGGAGAGCACCTGCTTCCAGGGCCGCTCGCCCTTCTCCACGCTGTCCAGGGTCGCCTCCATATTGGCGGTGAAGCCGGGGCTCACGATGTCGGCAAAGCGCTCCTTCATGAGCTTCGTCACCACCTCCCCCAGGGGGGTGGGGCGCAGGAATTTTCCGTCCTTCACCACGTATTCCCGGTCCAGGATGGTGGAGACGGTGGGGGCGTAGGTGGAGGGGCGGCCGATGCCGGTGTCCTCCATCTCCTTTATGAGCGTGGCCTCGGTGTAGCGGGCCGGGGGCTGGGTGAATTTCTGCTCCTTGATGAGGTCCGTGAGCTTCACGCTCTCGCCCTCCGTTAAAACGGGCAGGGCCGTCTGGCGCTCCGTGGACTCCTCATCCCGGCCCTCCTCGTAGACGGCGGTGAAGCCGGGGAACTTCACGGCGGAGTAGCCGGAGCGGAAGGTGTGTCCGGCGGCCTCCAGGTCCATGGTGACGCTGTCGTAGACGGCAACGGACATCTGGCTTGCGATGAAGCGGTTCCAGATGAGCCTGTAGAGCCTATACTGGTCGGGCTGGAGGCTCTGGCGCACACGCTCCGGCGTCAGGGCCGGGACGGAGGGGCGGATGGCCTCGTGGGCGTCCTGGGCGGAATTTTTGTTTTTAAATCTCCGGGGGGAGCCGGCGTAATACGTTTCGCCGTACCGCTCCCGGATGAGTCCGGCGGCGGCGAAGAGGGCCTCGTCCGCCAGACGCAGGGAGTCCGTGCGCATGTAGGTGATGAGGCCCACGGTGCCCTCTCCCTCGATGTCCACGCCCTCGTAGAGCTGCTGGGCCACGGCCATGGTGCGCTTGGGGGTCATGCCAAGGCGGCGGCTGGCGTCCTGCTGGAGGGTGGAGGTGATGAAGGGGGGCGCGGGGGAGCGCTTTTGGTCCTTGCGCTTGACGCTCTTCACGGTAAAGGGGACGTCCCGGACGGCAGACTCCACCCGCGCCACGTCCTCGGCGCTCTTGAGGTCCGTCTTTTTCCCGTTCTCCCCGTAATATTTGGCGGTGAAGCTCTGGCCGGAGGCGTGGAGGAGCTTGGCCTCCAAATTCCAGTACTCCTCCGGGACGAAGGCCCGTATCTCCTCCTCCCGGTCCACCACGAGCCGGGTGGCCACGGACTGGACGCGTCCGGCGGACAGGCCGTAGCGCAGCTTTGTCCAGAGAAGCGGCGAGAGCTTGTAGCCCACGATGCGGTCCAGAATTCTCCGGGCCTGCTGGGCGTCCACCAGGTCCTGGTCGATGGCCCGGGGCTTTTGGATCTCCTCATTGACCACGCGCTTTGTGATCTCGTTGAAGGTCACGCGGTAGACCTGGTCGTCGGGGATGTGCAGGAGCTCCTTTAAATGCCAGCTGATGGCCTCCCCCTCCCGGTCCGGGTCGGTGGCCAGGTACACGCGCTTGGCGGTCTTCGCCGCCCGCTCCAGCTCCCGGATGGTCTCCTCACGGCCCTTCACGGGCTGGTAGTCGGGGATGAAGCCGCCCTCGATGTCCACGCCCATGGTGGACTTGGGCAGGTCCCGAAGGTGCCCCATGGAGGCCGTCACCTTATAGTCCGGCCCCAGGTATTTGCCGATGGTCTTGGCCTTGGCCGGGGACTCCACGATCACAAGATTAGTTTCTTTTGCCATTTTTTGCCTTACCTCTGAGCACAGCTCACAAAAGAGCGTCGTTTACTTGAATTTGTAGTGGGGCTCGAAGAACTTCCCGGGCTTCTGGACCACGCAGCCGTTGATCTCCAGCATGGTGAGGGCGGACATCACCGCCATGGCGGGAAGGCCCGTCCTCACGGTTATGTCGTCGATGTGCAGCGTGGTGTCCAGGGCCTTGAGGACCGCCCGTTCGTCCAGGGTCAGCGCCTCCGGGTCCACCAATATGTCAATATAAACCGGGTCCTCCCCGTTGTCAAATACTTTTTTTGACGAGGAAGCGGGGTCCGTGTCGATTTTTTCAGGGGTCTTTCGCTGGGCGGGCCGCTTTTTCCGGGGCTTTGCGGCCTCGGCCATCTCCGCCTCCACAAGGCGCCCCCGGGTCTCCCCGTCCAGCTCCGTGAGCTTCAGGTCCTCCCCCGCCGAGAGCTTTTCCGGATAGAGGTCCGTGTACTGCTCCACGATGTCCATGCCGGAGAATACGGGGATGGCCCCCTCCTTCAAAAGGGCGTTGGAGCCCCGGCAGGATTCGGCGTCCACGTTGCCGGGGATGACGAAGACATCCCGCCCCTGCTCCAGCGCCAGGGAGGCGGTGATCAGCGCCCCGGAGCGCTCCGGGGCCTCGATGAGGGCCACACCCAGGGAGATACCGGAGAGGATCCTGTTGCGCACCGGGAAATTGGCCCCCGCCGGGGGCGTGCCCGGGGCGAACTCCGTGATGAGCGCGCCCGTGGCGGCCACGTCGTCAAAAAGCCGCTCGTTGGACTTAGGGTAGACGATGTCGAGGCCGGAGCCCAGGACGCCGATGACCCGGCCCCCGGCCCGGAGGGCCCCCCGGACGGCGGCGGAGTCGATGCCCCGGGCCATGCCGGTGACGATGAGCACTCCGGCCTTTGCCGCCTCGTAGCTTATCCGCTCCGCCGTCACAAGGCCGTAGGGCGTGCAGCTGCGGGTGCCCACCACCGCCACGGCGGCCTCGTCCCCCAGGTCCGGCAAGCGTCCACGGACGTAGAGGAGGAGGGGCGGGTCGAAGATGTTGCGAAGCCGCGCGGGGTAGATGGCGTCGCCCAATGTCACGACGCTCCAGCCGTTTTCGGCGCACTGGGCCAAAATCTCCCGGACGCGCTTCATGTCCTTATCGAGAAGTGGCTCGTACCCCGCGGGCATCCCCGCCTTATAGGCGCTCTCCCCGGCGAAATAGACGTCCTCCGGCGAGCCGAAGTGCTCCAAAAGCGCCAGAAGGTCGGCTCGCGCGATCCCCCGCCGCAGGGACAGCCACAACCAATATTTAAGCTCCGACACAGGCTTCACGCCCTTTCCAACATCTGATTTCGCCGTTTCTTAAAGGTCCGCCCGGTGTATCTCCCACATGATGACGGAGGCCGCCACGGCGGCGTTCAGGGACTCGCACTTGGGGTCCATGGGGATGATCACCGTCCCGGCACAAAGGGCCAAAAGCTCTTTTGAAAGCCCCGAGCCCTCGTTCCCCACGGCCACGGCGGCGTTTTTGAGGTCCACGCTCCGTATGTCCCGGGCGTCCCGCCGCAGGGCCGCGCCGTAGACGGGGGTGATCTTTGATAGCGAGCGCAGCTCCTCCATGGTCAGCTCCGCCACGTTCTCCCGAAAGACCGCCCCCATGGAGGCCCGGACGGTCTTGGGGCTCCATATGTCCGCGCACTCCCCCACCAGGGCCACCGTCCCGACCCCGAAGGCCCCGGCGGAGCGCAAGATCGTCCCCACGTTGCCGGGGTCCTGGATATTTTCCAAAATGACGGCCCCCCGAAGGTCGGGGACGCCCCTATTTTCCGGCATCCCCACGGAGAACACCAGGTCCTTGGGGGTCTTCATGGGGGACGCGGCCTCCAGGACCTCCCGGGTCACCCGGTAGACCCGGGAGGAGGGGGGAAGCTCCGTTGAAAGCTCAACCGCCGCCATCACCTCGTGGATGTCCGCGCCCCACTTCACCGCCTCCTCCAGGAGCTTCCCGCCGTCGCACAGGAACTCCCGGCACTCCCGGCGGTACTCCCCAGAGGCGGCCAGCTTTTTAAAATGCGCCACCCGCTCATTTTTTCTGCTGACGATCTCCATGGCCACTCTCCCGATGATTTCTTTAACATATTATTATAATGAATGAATTCTCATTTTGCAATCCGTAAATTTCCAAAAATGCCGGGGAAATCCGTGTTTCGGACTTCCCCGGCGTTATGACGTTCTATTGAAGCTCTTTTTCCGCCCGCTCCACGGCCTCCCGCTCGTCCCAGAAGCTGCGGACGCCCCGGACCTCCTGATACTGCTCGTGGCCCTTGCCGATGAGGAGGATGACGTCCCCCTGCTCCGCCGTGGCGATGGCGTATTTGATGGCCTCGTACCGGTCGTCCACGGTGATGTACCGCCCGCCGGAGGCCTCGATGCCCTCGATGATGTCCCGGTTGATAGACGAAAGCTCCTCATACCGGGGGTTGTCCTCCGTGAGGATGCAGAGGTCCGCGTGCTTTCCGGCGATGCGGCCCATGTCCACTCTCCGGGCCCGGGCCCGGTTGCCGCCGCCGCCAAAGACGCACACCAGGCGCTTAGGCGCGTACTCCAGCACCGTCTCCATGAGCATATTCATCTCGTCGGCGTTGTGGGCATAGTCCACAATGAGCTTATAGGTCTCCCCGGCGCTGACAAGCTCCATCCGGCCCTTGACGGAGATCTCCGACAGCGCCGAAAAGGCCGCCGCGTCGATTTTCAAAAGTTTTGCAAGCGTCATGGCGCAGAGGCTGTTGTAAACGGAAAATCTCCCCGGGACGCTGACGCGGACCGTCCCCTCCGCAAGCTCCGGGGCGCGGTACTCCACACCCATGAAGCCCGGCTCCATGAGAAAGCGCACATCCTCCGCCCGCGTGTCGGCCTCGGGGGACTTGACGCCGTAGGTCACCACTCCGCAGGTGTGGCCCTCCAGGACCTTCTCCCACAGGGGGTCGTCGGCGTTCACCGCCGCCACCCGGCATTTTTGGAAAAGGAGGCTCTTGCACTGAAGATACTCCTCAAAATCCGCGTGCTCGTTGGGGCCGATGTGGTCCGGGGAGATGTTGGTGAAGGCCCCGAGGTCAAAGGTGAAGCCGTCGACCCTCGACATCTTGAGCCCCTGGGAGGAGACCTCCATCACGGCGTATTCGCACCCGGCGTCACACATCTGACGCATGAGCTTCTGGACCTCGTAGCTCTCCGGGGTGGTGTTGTGGAGCTCAATTTTCCGCCCCGCGATGTCCGCCCCCACCGTCCCGATGAGGCCCACCTTTTTCCCGGCCCGCTCCAGGATGGATTTCAGCATAAACGTGGTGGAGGTCTTCCCGGCGGTGCCGGTGACGCCCACGGTGGTCAGCTCCGAGGCCGGGTGCCCAAAATAGGCCGCCGACATCAGCGCCAGCGCCTTTTTGGAGGAGGCCACCTTCACCACGGTGACGTCCCCGGGAACGTCCACATCCTTTTCGATGACCACCACCTTCGCTCCCCGCTCCACCGCCGAGGGGATGAAGTCGTGGGAGTCGGAGGCGCTGCCGACCCGCGCTAAAAAGAGGTCGTTTTTATTGACAAACCGGGAGTCATACTTTATGTCCGCGATCTCAGTGTCCAGGCTCCCCCGGACGAGGGTATAGTCCACACCCTCCAGAAGATTTTTTAAAGTCCGGGCGTACTTTGTGACGTGGGAGACGTCGATCTCGGACTCAAAGACGATGTGGGAGGGGCCCTTCATGTACATGACGCCCTCCGTCTCGTCCCAGTTGGCCTCCAGGACCCCGCCGATCTGCCGGACGGAGACCCGCCGGTCGCATCTCCCCGTCAAAACCGCCGCCGCCACCGCCGTGCAGCAGCCCGTGCCGCAGCCGATGGTCTCGCCGCAGTTGCGTTCCCACTCCCGGATGCTGATGTGCCCCCGGTCCTCCACATGGGCGAAGGTGACGTTTGTCTTGTTGGGGAAGAGCTCCGTCCTGTTCTCAATGGCGCGTCCGTACCGCTCCACGTCGAAATCGGATAAATCCTCCTCCAGAAACATGGCCACGTGGGGGTTGCCCCAGGAGACGGCGGTGATCTCAAATTCCCGGTCCAGCACCCGGACGGGTTGGGAAATAAACTCCGGCAAATCCGTCGCCACGGGGATCTTCCGGGTGTCCAGCACCGGCGCGCCGATGTTGGCCTCAATATTTTGAACGTGGCCGTTCTCCACAAAGAGCTTCACCCTCTGCATCCCGCCCAGCGTCTCGATGACAAGGTCGGTTTTGTCCGTGAGCCTGTGCTCATAGACGTACATGCTCATGCTCCGCAGGGCGTTGCCGCACATCTCCCCCTCCGAGCCGTCGGGGTTGAACATGCGCATACGAAAGTCCCCCTTTTGGGAGGGGCAAATGAGGACGATGCCGTCGGAGCCCACGCCGAAGTGCCTGTTGCTGAGAAACCGGGCAAGCCCGGGCAAATTGTCAAGCCGTTCATGGATGGCGTCTATGTACACATAGTCGTTGCCATACGCCTGCATCTTCGTAAATTTCATGCCAGTCCCCCGATACTTTTACTGCATGGCTTGTGAAAGGTCCGCAATGATGTCGTCCGGGTCCTCGATGCCCACGGACAGGCGCAAAAGGGTGTCCGTAATGCCCAAGGCCAGCCGGTCCGCCTCCGGGACCTCGGTGTGGGTGCGGCTGACGGGGTGGGTGATGAGGGACTCCACGCCGCCGAGACTCTCGGCAAAGGTGATGAGGCGCACCCGGTCAAGGATCTGGTTCACCGTCTCCATGGAGTCCACCCGGAAGGAGAGGGTCCCGCCGTAGCCCGTGGTCTGGCGGTCCGTGACCTCTTTGCCGGGGTGGTCGTCAAAGCCCACGAAGTAGACCTTTTCCACCTTGGGGTGGTTCCGAAGCCAATTTGCCACCTTCACGGCGTTGTCGTTGTGGCGGCGCATCCGCAGCGCCAGGGTTTTCATGCCCCTGAGTAAGAGCCAGGAGTCCATGGGCCCCAGCCCCGCGCCGTTTACGTGGTTGCGAATTTCATACCACTGCCCCAGCTCCGGTTCCCGCAGCACCACGATGCCGGCCAAAAGGTCGTTGTGGCCGCCCAGATACTTGGTGCCGCTGTGGATGACGATGTCCGCGCCCAGGGTGAGGGGGCGCTGGAAGTAGGGCGTGAGGAACGTGTTGTCCACCACGGTGAGGATGCCGCGCTCACGGGCGACGGCAGCGATGGCGGCGATGTCCGCCACCTTCATAGTGGGGTTGGTGGGGGTCTCGATGAAGATCATCCTCGTCTCCGGCCTCAGGGCGGCCATGAGGTCCGGCATTTTGGAAAGGTCCACGCTGGTGTTGGAAACGCCCATGGGGGCCAGGACCTCCTTCACCGCCCTGGAGGTGCCGCCGTACACGTCGTTGGAGCAGATGACGTGGTCCCCGGGCTTTAAGATGGAGAGCACCAGCATGATGGCCGCCATGCCGGAGGTGAGGGCGTAGGCCCTGGCTCCCCCCTCCAGGATGCACATGGTCCGCTCCACCTCCTCCCGGGTGGGGTTGATGCACCGGGAGTAGTTGTAGCCCGTCCTGTCGGTGATGGAGTGGTGCTTGTAGGTGGCCGTCTGATAGATGGGGAAGCTGACGGCGCCGGTGATAGGATCGATCCCCGTGGCCCCGTGGACCACCTGAGAATCCAAGCTCAGCCCGTCCCGCGCTCCCGCGTCCTTATATTCGTCAAAATTCTTCATGTCCGCACCTCAGGTACATATTTTGTGCTTGGGCATATGGTTGGATACAGTATATCATATCCCCGGTCCATTTTCAATACATTTTCCCGTCTTTTACCGCCGGCGCCGCAAAACAAAAAAGGCCCCGAAGGACCGCCCCAATGAGGAAAATTGAAAAACGCGCCGTAGGGGCCGATGACCACATCGGCCCGTCCCCGGTGGGGTGATATTGCGGTAAAAATAACCGCACCCTCCCCAAAAACGGTTTTCGCCGCAAAAATTTGCGGCGAATGATTTGATATGCGGCGCAGCCGCAAACCTTTTTGGGGGCGGGTGCGGAAATCGGAGGAACGGTCGGCTGTGGGCAGCCGACCCTACGGGAGCGTACGCGTTGATTAGGGGTTGGGAGGTTAATTGAAGGGCGGGCCGATGTGGTCATCGGCCCCTACGGTGTGTTGGATGGCGGTACGATAACCGGAAACGTTTGGTTTATACGCAAAATGTTCCGTAGGGGCCGGACACTGGCCGACCCGTTCCTCCGATACGCAATCGTTTTTGGCAAACGCTGAAACCAAAAATCCACCGTACGGGCCGCCGCCCACGGCGGCCCATCTTCCGTTGACCGACATTTTTCGTTTTATCGCAACCGCCCAATCATCCAACTCATTCGGGCCGCCAAAAGAGGCGGCCCCTACGGCGGTGCCCGGAGGCAATGAGAAGAACAAGGAAACGGTCGGCTGTGGGCAGCCGACCCTACGGGACATTTTGCGTTGAATAGAGGCCCGGATGATAATCGAGGGACGGGTCGCCGGGGACGGCGACCCCTACGGCTTATTTTTCAGGCGGTGCGATAATCGGAGCATTTGATTGAAATGTAATAACTTGTCGTAGGGGCCGATGACCTCATCGGCCCTTGCTTGGTGGGGTGGTATTGCGGTGAAAATAATCGCACCGTCCCCAAAAACGGTTTTCGCCGCAAAATTTCGCGGCGAATGATTTGATGTGCGGCGCAGCCGCAAACCTTTTTTGGGGGTGGGTGCGGAAATCCAAGAACGGGCCGGCACGGTGTCCTGCCCTTACGGCGGCTTAAGAGGGCGATGTGGTGGACGGGGAAATGGGCCAACCTGGGCGGCGGCCCGTACGGCGTGTTATTCGGGTGGTGCGATAATCGAAAACGGTTGATATAAACGCGTAAACTTGTCGTACGGGCCGCACACTGGGCGGCCCGTCTTCCGTTGCGTCAATGGAACCCCCGGCTATGCCGGGGGGGGGAAATGGGCTTTAGCTAAAAGCATCGAGCGCAGCGAGCCACTATAATGGCAGGCTACGAATACAAACACGTCATAAATAAGCGGATAAGCCCGTTTACGGGTCGCAGGGCAAGTGATGCAAGCGACAGAAATTCAGTGCGTCTTGAGACGCTTGCCGGTAAAAGGCCCTTATAGGGCCTAATCAAGCCTCCGGCTTAGCCGGAGGTTATGACTGACCGACATTTTTTATGGAAAAACCTCATTAAAACCGTAGAGGCGGGTCCTGGACCCGCCTCTCGATGCTGTGTCATATGTCCACTCCAAGCTTCGCAAGCTCCCCTCTCGCGGATCGGGCGTCGGTGAAAAGGACGCCTTTTATGCCCTCGCGCTCGGCTCCCGCGATGTTCGCGGGCATATCGTCTAAGAAGACGCACTCGCGGGGGTCGAGGTCGCAGCGGCGCAGGAGTTCCCGATAGATGGTGGGGCGGGGCTTTGTGACGCCAAGCTCGAAGGACGCCACGCCCCCGTGGAAGAGGCCCCGGAGGCCCCGGTCCGTCAGAATTTCCCACATATCCCTGGGCATATTGGTGAGGTAATAGACCCCATAGCCCTTTTCCCGGAGCTCCCGGACAAGCTCCACCGTCTCTGGCTTTGTCCACATGAGCTCCATCCAGTGGCGCTGGACAAGGAGCATCTGGGGCCCGAAGC
>CANQZF010000050.1 GCA_947628265.1 uncultured Oscillospiraceae bacterium | reverse complement strand
ATCTTCGACGCCAACGCCGGCGTGTACCTGACCGACACCTTCGTGAAGGTCGTCGCCTGGTACGACAACGAGTGGGGCTACAGCAACAAGGTCGTGGACCTCATCGAGTACATGTACACCGTCGACCACGCCGAGTAAGTTTCCCAATAATAGCAGCAATCCCCCGGAGCGAAAGCTCCGGGGGGATTTTTTGTGTTCATATTAAAAAGTCCAAAAGCCTCTCAGTCGTCGATCTTCACGATCTCCACCGCCGCCTCTAAGAGGATATTGATAAGCTCGTTTCGGGAACGGTTGGACTGCGCCGAAAGGAGGTCCAGCTTTTCAATAAGCTCGTCCCGCATCCGCACCGACACGATCTTATACCCATCATCCCCCCTCTTGGGATGTTTCTTCTTGATCCGTATTTCCTCAGACATTTTGACCACCTCTAGTATAGTTTATCTTGACAGAGGTGGATTTAATATATTATAATTATGTAGTTAATTATAACTACATTAATATAGTTATAATATAGTCGAAGTGACCTCACATCTTCGCAAATACGTTTACAAAGAAAAACGTCTACAAAGGGGAAAGAATTATGGGAAATAAAAAAGCAAAATTTATCGACTACTACGACAACGGCATTGAAAAGGAGGACGTTCTGCCTGACGAATCGCAATATGATTTCCTCTTGCATAGGAATTACGGTTATATGGATCATACCGCTCTGTCTTTCTACAGCAGAAAGGTAACCTACAGGGAGCTGCACCAAAAAATTGACGAATACGCGCGCACCTTATTTTCCCTTGGTGTTCGTCAAGGCGATAAAGTGGGCGTATGCTTGCTCAATACGCCAGAGGGCGTTTTTACATTATATGGGCTGAGCAAATTGGGGGCCATCGTCGTCGGGCTCAGTCCGCTGAACAATGTGTATAAAATGAAGATAGATCTGGACATTTCAAGGCCAAAAGTCGTGATCGTATCGGAACCGTTATTTCCTCTTTTAGACGAGGCAATAGGCGCAGCGGAAACGACCTCTATATTTGTACTGCCGATCATAATGGAGGACGGAGAACATACCGTCGCTGATGGATCAAAAAACATCGACCTTGTTGCGCTGGTCGAAAAAGAAAAGCTCCATGAGGTCGAGTATGAAGTTTATGAGCCAAATGCGATAACAGATATTCTGTTTACAGGCGGCTCCACCGGCGTTCACAAAGGTGTCGATCTAATAGGAAACGGGTTGAACTGCGTCGTAAAAGCCCTTGACCACGTTTTGATCCTTAAACCCGGAATGATCCATCTTGGGAATATCCCAATGGCGCACATGGCCTTTGGGCGGCTTGTTTTGCATTATGCGTTATGTAAAAACCTTGAATACGCGTTAACGCTGGATATGCTCCCAAACAAATTTTTAGATGAGATAATTCGCACGCGCGCAAACGGGGCTATGGGCGGTCCGGTCCATTGGGAGGCTCTGATAGATGATAAACGGCTGAAAACAAGTGATGTGTCCTTCCTGATACAGGCCTTATCCGGGGGCGAGCAATTTAAAGCGGAAAACAGAATTGCGGCAAATGGTGCCTTAAAATCGGCCGGCTGTAAAGTGGGTATAGGTGACGGACTTGGGTTAACAGAAACATGGGCTCCAACGCACGTCTGTATGGATGGGAAAAACACGCCGGGAACGATAGGCTATCCGATACCCTTTGTGTCCGCAATTATTGTAGATCCGCAAACATTCCAGGTACTGCCTAATGAAAAAGAGGGGCTTCTTCTTATATCCGGCCCCGGCGTTATGGCTCAATACCATGAAAATGAGGAAGAGACGAAAAAAGCGTTTTTCTTTGATGCGAGCGGGACGAAATGGTACAATACAGGGGACATCGCAATGAGAAAAGATAATGGTGAATTTGTTTATATAGGAAGAAAAAAGCGTAATTTCGTTTGCGGCGTTGATAATATTTACCCAGAGCAGATCGAAAGCCTCCTTCTGCAAATGGATGACATTCTGGAGGCGGCTGTAACAAAAGTTCCAGACCAGAAAATGCAATATCTTCCCAAATATCATTTATTTGTTAAGGACAATTCCTGCGATAAAGAGGCATTAGAAAGAAATATACGCAAGCTGGTCGCTTCAACGCTTGGAGAAAGCGCTTGCCCTGGCTACATCGAATATACCGCGGGTCCCTTGCCAAGGACGGATAATGGGAAAATAAACTTTTCACTTCTTGAAGGTAACTGATTGGTATATGGTTCCGCACTTTCCCGACGTTTTTAGGTCAAAGGGTCGTATTGCAGCTGTTAACTATACTCCAATAGGCGGCAGCCGTATATTGGAGCCACATACCAGAAATACGTTGATCAGGAGAGGACGGCGGACCCTGCAGCGTTTAAGGCGTGCCGTCATTGTTCCACCCCCGCATTATCCCAATAATCCCCCGTAGGGGCCAATGACCATATCGGCCCATTTTCACGTTTATAACCGACCCCCAATTACCGCGCAACGTCCCCGTAGGGGCGGCACATCTGGGACGCCCGACCCCCCCAATTATCCGCACCCGTCCCGAAAAAAGGTTTGCGGCTTACGCCGCATATTTAATTATTCGCCGCAAAATTTTGCGGCGAAAACCGTTTTTGGGGAGGGTGCGTTTTTTGCCAGGATATGAACCTACCTGGACGGGCCGATGTGGTCATCGGCCCCTACGGCGGTATTTTAGGTTTTTGCGTGTTCCGGGGGGCGTATGCAAATCGGAGGGACGGGCCGGCAAGAGTGGCGGCCCCTACGGGGGGCCGCGGCAGGAGAGGGGAAGTTTTTCCGCTTTGGGGGATGACATCCTCCCCAATCGGTTGTATAATATCCAAAAACCCTCCGGGAGGCGAGGACTTGGCTAAGGTGGATATGACTTCCGGCTCCATTGGGCGGCATCTTTTGCGGTACACCGTGCCTATGGTGCTGGGGAACATCATGCAGCTTACATACAACGCGGCGGACTCCGTGATCATCGGGAAGAACCTGGGGGACGAGGCGCTGGCGGCGGTGAGCGTGTCGGACCCCATCATGACCGTCATGGTGCTGGGGGCCTCCGGCATGGGCATCGGCGCGTCGGTGCTCATGAGCCGGTTCTACGGCGCGGGGGACCGGGAAAAGCTGCGGCGGGAGTTCTCCACCACCGTTATCTTCGGGTTTTTCTTCTCCCTGGCGGTATTTTTGGCGGGGATGCTCCTGGCGCCAGAGCTTCTACGGCTCATCAAAGCCCCGGCGGAGGCCTTCGACATGGCCCTCGTCTATCTGCGCATCATCTTCGTGGGATTTCTCTTCACCTTCCAATACAATATCCTCTCCTCCGCCCTCCGGGCCATCGGGGACTCCAAGACCTCCGTGTGGTTCCTGGGCATCTCCTGCGGCATCAACATCTGCCTGGACCTCCTCTTTGTGGCGGCACTCCGGCTGGGCGTGGCCGGGGCGGGGCTGGCCACGGTGATCGCCGAGGCCACCAGCGTGGGACTTTGTATCTTATGGATACGGCGGCGCGTCCCGGAGCTGTCCCTGGGGCGGGAGGAATTCCGGGTGGACGGAGGACTTTTGAAAGAGACGGTGAAAAACGGGGCGCTGACGGCCCTCCAGCAGGCGGCCCAGCCCGTAGGGAAGCTCCTCATCCAGCGCACCATCAACCTCCAGGGCGTGGTGGCGGTGGACGCCTTCAACGGGGCCTGCCGCGTGGACGACTACGCCCGCATCCCCACCCAGAGCCTGGGCAGCGCCATTATGACCTGCGCCGCCCAGAACCGGGGCCGTGGGGACAGGGAGCGGGTGCGGGAGTCCTTCAAAAAGGGGCTGCTCATCACCTGCTGCTACTACCCCATCATCTTTATCATCGTCCAGCTTCTCAAAACCCCGGCCATGCGGCTCCTCTCCCCGGACGGCAGCGAGGCGATCGTGGAGGCGGGGGTGGCGTATCTTGCGGTGAAGGCGTGGTTTTTCATCATGCCGGGGCTCACCAACGCCATCCAGGGCTTTTTCCGGGGCATGGGCTCCATGACCGTGGTGCTGATCTCCACCATCATCCAGATCAGCGTCCGCACGGTCTGCGTCTGGCTGTGGGTCCCCACCATGTGCATCGTGGGCGAGGCCTACGCCTGTGCCGCCGGGTGGCTGTGCATGATCGTCTTCGAGTTCACGCTGTATTTCGTGAGAAGGAAAAAGGGCATGATATGAAAAAACGGGCGGGTTTAGAACCCGCCCCTACGAGAAATATGATAGATTTTCTCATCAAAACGCAGCATTTTCGTATAAAATTCGTAGGGGAGGGTTCCAAACCCTCCCCATTAAATTCCCCTGTCAGGCAAAGTGGACCTGGGTATCGGGGAGATACTTAAGCTGCGCGGGTCCGTCCAGGGCCTCCCACTGCTCGCGGGTGCCGCCGAAATAGACATCCGTGAGGTCGTAGCACCAGAAGAAGAAGCCGGAGCCCACCTCCTTAAGGCTGGCGGGGAGGGTGATGGTCTGGAGGCCGGAGCAGCTGAACACCTCGGTGCCGATGGTCGTTACACCCTCGGGGAGGGTGATGTCCCGAAGGGCGTAGGTGAGGTTAAAGGCCAGGTCGCCGATGGTCTCCACGCCGGGGGCGATGGTCACGCTCTCCAAAACCCCGCAGCCGGCGAAGGCGTGTGCGCCGATGGACCTGACGCCGGCGGGGACGGTCACCCGCCGGAGGGCGGAGCAGTCCGCAAAAGCGGAGTCGGCTATGGCGGTGATGCCGGAGGGGATGTCTATCTCCGTAAGACCGGACTCCCGGAACGCGCTGTGGCCGATTTCGGTCATCCCTGCGGGGATACGGACGGTCTTCAGGGCCGCGCAGCCCTTAAAGGCGAAGGCCCCGATCTCCGTCACGCTGTCGGGGATGTGGATCTCAGCCAGGTTTGCGCTGGAGGCAAAGACCCAGGGATCGATTTTTGCCGTGCCCTCCGCCAGAGTCACCTCCTCCAGGGTGCTTCCGGCAAAAACCCACGCCCACAGCTCCGTCCCGGCGGGGATGGCGATCTTCGTAAGCTTCGTATTTGAAAAAGCCCCGTTTTGGATGACCTGAAGGCTCTCCGGCAGCGTGACCTGGGCGAGGGCCGTGTCCGCGAAGGCGCTCTGGCCGATCACCGTGAGGCCGGAGGGGAGGGTGACGCTCGCCAGGTTTTCAAGGCCGTAAAAGGCGTAGGTGCCGATGGAGGTGACGCCCTCCTTGACCACCACCGAGGTGATTTCCCCTTTCCGGGCGCCCCAGGGGGCGTTGGTGAAGGTTGGCCCGTCTTCCGCCTCGCCCTCGTACCTGTAGCCGTAGTCCTCCATGGTCCCAGAGCCTGAGAGGGTGAGGACGCCGTCCTCAAAGCTCCAGGTCACGTCGCCGGTCTCCCGGAGGAAGGGGTCGCCGTCTTGGACCTCGATATAATAAAAGTTGTCGGAGCCCTCGGCCAGGTACGCAAGGCCGTCCTCCGTCACCCGGAGGCGGATATGCGCCTCGTAGTCCTCCATGGTGCCGCCCACCATCTGGAAGACGCCCTCGCTGATTTCCTCCTCAGTTCCGCCCACCATGCGCGAGCGCTCCTCCGTGAGGGTGACCACGCCGTCCTCGTACGCCCACGTCCCCAAGCCGATGTGGCTTGAGTAGGTGGTCTCGTAGTATTGGAAGGTGCCGTCCCCATAAAGCCGGAGGGTGAAGATGTTGGGGCCGTAGCTGTCCGGGTATTCCCCGGCGAATTTGTAGCTGCCCGCCAGCGCCGAAACGGGGTCCTCCGTGGGCCCGGGGTCCTCCGACGGGTCGGGGGTCTCTTCGCCCCGGGCGGGGCTGGTGAGGAAGCACGCCCCCAGGACGGCGCAGAGGAGCACCGCCGCCGCCGTCAGCCACACCGCCGGCTTTTTCCACCGAAGGACGTTCTTCACCCGGCCTTTGAGCTTCCCCTCCCCGAAGGCCACGGGACACGCCGCCACGTACCGGTGGAAGGTGACGGCGGCCAGCAGCGCCTCGGAGTAGGGCCTTTTGGCCCGGGGGCCCAGCTCCTTCAAAACCCGCTCGTCACAGGCAAGCTCGATGTCCCGGGTGAGGAGAACGTAGGCCACCCACAAAAGGGGGTTGAACCAGTAAAACGCCAGGATAAAGAACGCCAGGGGCTTTATCATATGATCCCGCCTTTTGATGTGGGCGCGCTCGTGGGCCAGGACGAACTCCCGGTGCTCCTCACGGAGGCCCCAGGGCAGGTAGATCCGGGGCCTCAAAAACCCGAAGACGAAGGGGGAGGGGACGCGCTCCGACTCCCAGACCCCCTCCTCCGTCTCCTCCGAGCCCGCCACCCGGCGGCGCAGAAGGAGGGCGGAGGCGATAAAGTAGAGGAGCATACACGCCGTGCCCGCCGGCCAGACGCGGGAGGCCCAGTATAGGGCCGTCCCCAGCGCGTCCGCCTTGCGCTCCGGCTCGGTCGTCCCGGCCGTCCCGGAGATCTCCGGCGGCGCGGGGGCCTCCGGGCCGCCCGCGGAGGGGGCCGGGTCCCGGTGGGAGGGGGCGCCGCCCAGCGCCCCGTCCAGAGCGGGGATGCCGGTCTCCACCGTGGTCACCGCGCCCTCCCCGGTGCTCTCCACCCGCACCACCTCCCGGGAGGGCAGGAGGCTCAGGGCGCTCTCCACCGAGAACGGGCAGAGGAGCCGCAAGCCCACCAGGCCCCACATCAGCACCAGCGCCCACTTGGGAAACCGGGTCCTGGCGGTGGCGGCCCGCACCAGCATCACCGCCAGGGCCAAGATTGACGCTTGAAGGGAGAGGTTCAAAACCTTTACGAATACAGTCTCCATCACGTCTCCTCCTCAAATTCGTCGATGAGCCGCCGGACCTCCTCCAGCTCCTTTTTGGTGACGCCCCGGCGGTTGACAAAGGCCGCCACGAAGGCCGGGAGGGACCCGGAGAAGGTCTCCCGCATGAGCTCGTCGATCCTGGCGGACTGGGCCTCCTCCCGGGAGACGAGGCTCATAACCGTGGCGTTCTCGTTCTTGAGGACGCCGCGCTCGGCGAGGCGGCGGATCACCGTGTAGGTGGTGGCCTTGGACCAGCCCAATTTTTCCCGGCAGAGCCCCACAAGCTCCGTGGAGTTGATGGGCTCCCGCTCCCAGAGGATCGTGCAGAATTTATATTCGCTCTCAAAAATTTTCGGTGTGTCCATAGTTGTTCCTCCTTCGTTTGGTTTAACGCGTTAGACCAAGTTTAACAGATTAAACCTCTCTTGTCAACAGGGAAATGAAAATTTTTTTGCTTTTTTTACGGTGGGGCAGTATAATTGGAAAAAAGCCCTGAAAAGCAGGTGTTTTATGACGAACGTTGAACTTTTGGTCCCGGCGGGGGATATGGAGAGCCTCACCGCCGCCCTGCGCTTCGGCGCGGACGCGGTGTACGTGGGCGGGGAGCTTTTGCAGCTGCGGGCCAAGACCGCCGGCTTTACCCGGGAGGGGCTTTCCGAGGCCGTCCGGCTCGCCCACAATGCGGGGCGACGGCTCTATGTGACGGTGAATGCCCTTGCGAAAAATGAGGAAATTTTGCCCCTTTCGGAGTACGCCCGGTTTTTGCGGGAGACCGGCGTGGACGCCGCCATCGTCTCGGACGTCGGCGTCATCGACACCTTCAAAAAGGCCGCGCCGGAGCTGGAGCTGCACCTCTCCACCCAGGCCAGCTGCCAAAACTACGCCGCCGCCCGGGTCTACCATGAGATGGGCGTCAAGCGCGTCGTGCTGGCCCGGGAGATGAGCGTCCCTGAAATTGCGGAGCTCCGGGCGAAGACGCCGGAGACGCTGGAGCTGGAGGCCTTCATCCACGGGGCCATGTGTATGGCCGTCTCGGGCCGGTGCATTTTGAGCTCCTACCTCACGGGCCGCAGCGGGAACCGGGGCGCGTGCGCCCAGCCCTGCCGGTGGAGCTATGCCCTCACGGAGGAGAAGCGGCCCGGGGAGTATTTCCCGGTCATTGAGGAGGACGGGTACACCGCGATTTTGAGCTCCCACGATCTATGCTGTATCGACATGCTGGACGAGCTCCGGGATGCCGGGGTCACGTCCTTTAAAATTGAGGGCCGGATGAAGACCGCCTACTACGTGGCCACGGCGGTGAACGCCTACCGCATGGCCATAGACGGTGGGGACCTCTCCCTCTGCCGGGAGGAGCTGGAGCTTTTGAAGCACCGGCCCTACTCCGACGGGTTCTACCACGGGTATTTGAAGGAGCACCACATAAATTCCGGGCGCTATGCGCACGGGGCGGTGTTTGTGGCAAACGTGCTGGAGGCCGGGGAAGGCTTTATCACGGTGCGCCAGAGAAACCATTTCAGAGTGGGCGAGACTCTGGAGGTCCTGTCCCCCGGGAAGCCGCCGGAGCGCTTTGAGGTGACGGAAATTCTCACCGAAACCGGGGAGGCCCGGGACGCCGCGCCCCACCCCAACGAGATTTTGCGCCTCCCCTGCCCCGTCCGCGCCCAGGCCGGGGACTTTTTGAGGAGGAGGGAGACGAATGACGCCTGAGGTCCTGGCTCCCGCCGGGGGGATGGAGCAGCTCATCGCCGCCGTCCGCTGCGGGGCCGACGCCGTGTACCTGGGCTCCGGCGGCTTCAACGCCCGCCGGAACGCCGAAAATTTCGGGGACGGCAAGCTCCGGGAGGCGGTGGCCTACGCCCACGTCCGGGGCGTGAAGGTCCACGTCACGGTGAACACCCTGGTCATGGACTCCGAGCTTTCCCAGCTGGACGGGACGGTCCGGGAGGTCGCCGATACCGGCGCGGACGCCGTCATCATCCAGGATCTGGCGGTGAACGCCCGCTTTCGGGAGCTGGTCCCCGCCCTTCCCCGCCATGCCTCCACCCAGATGACCGTCCACAACTTAGACGGGGCGAAGCTGGCCGCCGACCTGGGCTTTTCCCGGGTGGTGCTGGCCCGGGAGCTGACCCTCAAAGAAATCGAGCTTATCGCCGCCAAATGCGGCATCGAGACGGAGGTCTTCATCCACGGGGCCCTGTGTATGTGTATGTCCGGGCAGTGCGCCCTCAGCTCCATGCTGGGGGGCCGCAGCGGCAACCGGGGGTACTGCGCTCAGCCCTGCCGCCTCAACTTCAAAAGCCCGGAGCGGGAGTACGCCCTGAGCCTCAAGGATATGTCCCACATCCGCCATGTCCGGGCGCTTGCGGAGGCGGGGGTGGCGTCCTTCAAAATCGAGGGCCGCATGAAGCGGCCTGAGTACGTGGCCGCCGCCGTCACCGCCGTCCGCGCGGCCCTCCGGGGGGAGGCGTACGACGAGGAGAGCCTTCGTGCCGTCTTCTCCCGGAGCGGCTTCACCGACGGGTATTTGACGGGCCGGCGGGACGTCTCCATGTTCGGGCACCGGGAGCGGGAGGACGTCACCGCCGCTGCCCCGGTTTTAGGGAGGCTGGCCACCCTCTACCGGGCCGAGCGCCGGAGCGTGCCGGTGGAGATGGACTTCTCCCTGACCCCCGAGGGCTCGCGCCTTCGGGTCCAATGCGGCGAGGAGCGGGTGGAGGCCCCCGGCCCCGCGCCGGAGAGGGCCCTCAACCGCCCGCTGGACGCCGAGAGCGCCCAAAGGAGCTTAGAGAAGACCGGCGGGACCCCCTATTTTGTGGATAAATTCCGCGCGGACATCGCCCC
>CANQZF010000049.1 GCA_947628265.1 uncultured Oscillospiraceae bacterium | reverse complement strand
GCCCGCCGCCCTCCATGAGGTCAAAGTCGTAGAGCTTGCGCATAGTATGGGTGCGGGCCCCCACGGGCTCCACCACGCTCATCTCCGGGTCGTCGATGAGCACCATGATGTGGGGCAGCTCCAAGGGGGCGTTCTCCCGGATCTTCATCCTGGGGGGCAGCCGGTCCGCCACCGTCCGCTCGCTGGCCCGGACGGGGGAGTGGGACTGGGGGGCGTAGTCGTAGGCGTCCAGGTCCAGCGCCCCCACAAGGCCCCTGCGGACGCCGCCGGTGACGTGGCGCTCCACATAGACGAAGGAATTGGTCAGCTCTTCAAAGACGTCGGCCTCCAGGCACCGGCGCATGGCGGCGTTGGCGCTGCCGGCCATCTCCAGAGGGGAGATGTTCCCCAAATACGCCTCGGGCAGGATCATGTGATAGGTGGAGAGCTTCCCGGCGGTGCGCTGGTCCACACGGTCCCAGTACGCGGGCTCCGAGGTGAACTGGTCGCAGGCAATGACGCTCCAATCGGTCATGTCCTCGGTGCGGGGGATCAGTATATTGGTTGGCTTGAAGGCCGCTTCCGACATGGTATTTCTTCCTTTCACGGGACTTTCCCTGCATTTTATCAGCTTTTTCCCGAAAAGTAAAGGAATTTTTGACGGGTGAAAATTCATCCTGGGAAAAAACCACTTTTTTATTGCAAAATTTGGAGACGGGTGGTATATTTAAATAAAGGCGACCGCGCCTTAAAGGACTAATTTAGCTATTATGACTAAAAGGGGGTCAGGAGATGAAAAAGACCATAGTCGCCATCAGCCGCGCCTACGGCGCCCACGGCACCACGGTGGGCGCGAAGCTCGCCGCCAAGCTGGGCGTGCCGATGTTCGACAAGAAGATCATCGACCTTGCCAGCGAGAAAAGCGGCCTATCGCCGGACTACATCGGAAAGCTGGAGGAGAATATCACCGGCTCCTTCCTCTTCAACCTGGCCTCCGGGGCCTACAATCTCCACGGGTTCCACGGGGGCTACAACTACGAGATGCCCATGACCTACACGGCCTTCACCGCCCAGGCCAACGCCATCCAGGAGATCGCCAAAAAGGGCAGCTCCGTCATCATCGGGCGCTGCTCCGACTACCTCCTCCGGGACGACCCGGACTGCGTGAAGGTGTTCCTCTACGCCGAGCCCCAGGACCGCCTGGAGCAGTGCAAGGCCGAGTTCAACCTGGACGACAAAGCCGCCGAGCAGCAGCTTCGGAAATTTGACCGCAACCGCTCCAACTACTACAAAAACTTCACCGGCGAGACCTGGGGCCACGTCTACGCCCACGACCTGTCCGTCAACACCACCAAGGTGGGCATCGACGGCGCGGTGGACCTCATCATGACGTACCTCAAAAACGCCGGGAGGCTGTAAACATTTTATAATCTATTCGGCGGGCAAACTTGCCCGCCTTTTTTCGTGGGATTTTTCCGTTCTGTGCGTATTATGGGATAGAAGGGACGGTGAGGACGTTGCACGGGGAGCTCATTGAGCTTTTGAAAAATCAGAGTCCGGAGGGGCTTGCGGAGCTGAAGCGCCGGTTCGACGCCCTCATCCGCTACGTGGTGGAGCCCATTTTGCCGGACGCCCGGGACGCGGAGGAGTGCGTCAGCGACGTCTACATAAAGCTCTGGTCCGCCGCGCCCCGGTTAGACCCCGACCGGCCCTTAAAGCCCTTCGTCACGGCCGTGGCCCGGAATGCCGCCGTCTCCATGGCCCGAAAGACAAGGCCGGAGGCGGCACTGGACGAGTCGGTGCCGGGGGAGGAGAGTCCGGAGGCGGAGCTCATGCGCCGGGAGCGGATACGCGCCCTCAAAAGGGCCCTTAACGCGCTGACCCCCGGCGAGCGGAGGCTCATTTACCGAAAATATTACTACCGCCAGCCCACCGCGCAAATAGCGGCGGAGCTTGGCACGACGGAGCGTGCCGTGGAGGGCCGGCTCTACCGTCTGAAGCAGCGGCTCCGGGACATGATGGGAGGTGAGTGGGATGGATGACCGCCTGGACGAGCTCATGGAGGAGTTGGCCCCCGACGCGCAGGACCTTGAGGTGGACCCCTGGCGGCGGCCTATCCGCCTCATTCTATGGGGGATTCTCCTCACCACCGTCACCTTGAATTTCCTGAACCTGGATATGCTCCTTCCCGGAGTGGGCCTCGTTCTGATGTGCCTGGGCTTCCGGCCCCTGCGCCGGGAAAACGGGGGATTTCGGGTCTGCTGGGCGCTGTCTATATTGCGCCTTCTTTTCGCCGTCGCCGTGGACTGCGTCCTGGCCACGCCCTTTGACGTCGAGGGCCTTACGCTGCTCCTCTATATCCCCAGCGTGCTCCTCCAGCTCACCCAGATGTTCGCCCTGCGCGCGGGCCTCGCCCACGTCTTCGACAGGGCCGGGGCGGAGCGGCGGCTCAAGGGCATGAACTTACTTCTCGTCATGCAGATCCTGGTGGCGGCCCTGGGGCTTCTGGGCGTGGGAAACATGGGAATTTTGGGCCTTTTGCTACTCCTTTTGTATGTGGGCATCGTCGTGACCCTCTTCAAGCTCCCAAAGGCCCTGGGGGACACGGGCTACGCCCTGCGCAACGCCCCGGTGCGCCTGGGGGACCTGCCCGCCGCCGCTGTGGCGCTGACGGCCTTCGCGCTCCTCGTGGCGGGGAGCTACTATGCCGGCATCGCCATGCGCGTCCCGGCATCGGAGCCCTTTGCCCCCAATGAGACCGCCCTCCCGCTTCCGGCGGAGATGGCGGAGCTCCTGACGCCGGCGGAGGCGGCGCTTTTTGAGGACGCCGTGGACATCCAGTATAAATTCCGGGAGCCGGAGACCATGCCCGACGGGACGAAAATCCAGTTTTGCACCGCCGTGGCGGAGCTTTCGGAGCAGAGGCTCCTCATTTTCCACTACTTCCACTATCTGGAGGGCGGTCCCAAATACTCTGACGGCTTTGACAGTTGGATGTCCGCGCGATTTACCCGGTGGGTCCGCCCGGACACGGGGAGCGCCCAGCCCACCGGGTCCGTCGTCTACGAGCGGGACGGCCAGACCCGCCGCGCGCCCATCCGGGACCTGGAGGGCGGCTACGCCGTCACCCACGGCATCCTCTGGGACGACGCCGGGGACCGGGTCTTTGGCAACGTCTACGCCCCGCCGGACGCCGAAAACGTCCGGGGCTACGTGCTCTACATGGTCCGGGCCCAGACAAACACGGCGCTCACCTATAACTGCTGTATAAACTTCCTGCACACGGGCCTCTTCGATACCTTCCGGCAGGGCGCCCCCGCGAAAATGCTCTTTCGCGGTACCGCCGACTCCCGCTGGAAGGTCATACACCTGACGGCTTTCACCAGCTTCCAGGGGGACGCCCCGGAGAAGGCGGCCCCGGAGAGCTACGGTTTCACCGTTATACGCCCAATAGGTTAACATAAATCCCCCGGAGCTTTTCACTGCTCCGGGGGATACCTATTGCCTTTTTTGCCCAAAGGTGGTACAATACAAAACACAAATCGATTTCGGAGGCGCGAAATGACCGTAAGACTGGCGGAGAGGCGGGACATCCCCGTGATCGGAAGGCTCCTGGAGGAGGTGGAGCTTGTCCACCATAAGGGTAGGCCCGACCTATTTAAAAACGGCGGGCGGAAATACAATGACGCGCAGCTTGAGGAGATCCTGGCCGACGGGACCCGCCCCATATTCGTCTACGACGATGAGGCGGAGGGCGTGCTGGGCTACGCCTTTTGCGTCCTCCAGGACCACACCGGGGACAACGTGATGACGCCCATCCGGACGCTGTACGTGGACGACATCTGCGTCTTTGAGCGCGCCCGCGGGAGGGGCGTGGGCAGGGCCGTCTATGAGCGCGTCCGGGCGTACGCCAGGGAGATCGGATGCCACAACGTGACGCTGAACGTCTGGGAGTGCAACCCCGGGGCCAGGGCGTTTTACGAAAAAATGGGGCTCGTGCCCTACAAGTACGGGATGGAGGAATTGTTATGAAAAAGGCGCTTTTGATCGCCAACCCCAAATCCGGCAAGCAGCGGATCCAGACGGACCTCTTCCACATCGTGGAGCGCCTGGACGCCGCCGGATATGAAACTACAGTTACCCTGACGAAATACCGGGGCCACGCCACGGAGCTTGCCGCCAAGGGAGGGGAGTACGACCTTCTCGTCTGCACCGGCGGCGACGGGACCCTCAACGAGGTCATCTCCGGCGTTTTGAAAAACGGTGTCCAAATGCCCATCGGCTATATCCCCTTAGGCTCCACCAACGACTTTGCCGGGTCTTTGGGCATCCCCTCGGACCTGGACGCGGCGTTGGACGGCATCCTCGCCGGCGCGCCCCGGCCCATCGACGTGGGGAGCTTCAACGGCCGGTATTTTCTGGACGTGGGGCTTCTGGGCATCTTCTCCCGCACCTGCTACGAGACGCCCCAGGACATGAAAAACACCCTAGGCTTTCTGGCCTACGTGCTGGAGGGCATAAAGGAGGTCCCCACCGTCCACCCCGTCCCCCTGCGCGTCGAGGCGGGGGAGGAGGTCTACGAGGGGGAGTACCTGGCGTGCGTGGTCAGCAACTCCCGGAAGCTGGGGGGCGTCGTCTCCCTGGGCGAGGACCTGGTGGACCTGAGCGACGGGAAATTTGAGGTGCTTTTAGTGGAGAAGGAGAAGACGCCCCTGCAGCTCCACAACTATATAAAGGCCCTGCGGACGGCGGACCTGACGGCGGAGGGCATGACCTTCGTCTCCGTCCCCTCGGTGCGCATCACCTCCACCGACGACCAGCCCTGGACCCTGGACGGCGAGCGCGCCGACTGGGAGGGCGTCGCGGACATCCGCGTCCTCCCCCACGCCGTGAGCCTTCTCATGAAATTATAATTTTATACGAGACTGTACGATTAAATCGACGGATATATTTGTCATATCGGGGGTGAGGCTATGCCCTGCGCTTACGCGCACTATAGATTTGGCCAGGAGGTCCTGCCGGAGCTGGGGAGGCGGGAACGGGAGAAGATTTTGCCCTTCAAGGAGCTTTTCGATATGGGCCTTCACGGGCCGGACATCCTTTTTTACCACAGCCCGCTTATCCCGGACCGGGTGACGAGGCTGGGCCAAGGTCTGCACCGCAAAAGCGGGCTGGAGGTCTTCTCCGACGCCGCCGAGGTCCTGAAAACTCACCCGGAGAGCGCCATGTACGCCTCCTACCTCTACGGGTATCTCTGCCACTTCGCCCTGGACTGCCTGTGTCACGGCTACGTCAACGATTTCGCGGCGAAAAAGGGCGTCAGCCACAACGAGATCGAGATGGAGTTTGACCGGGCCCTGACGGTGGCGGACGGGTACGACCCCCTGCGCCACGACACCGCCGCCCACATCGCCCCCACCCGCCGCAACTGCGCCGTCATCGCCGCCTTTTACCCGGGGCTCGAGCTGCGGGACGTCATGCGGACCTTGAAAAATATGCCCTTCTGCCTCCACACGCTCCTGGCCCCGGAGCCCATAAAGCGCCGTGCCATCCTCGCGGCTTTCCGGGCCACCGGCCACTATAAGGACCTCTCCGGCCTCGTCATGAGCCTGGACCCCAACCCCGTCTGCGCCGAAAGCACCCGCCGCCTCGCCCAGCTTTACAAGCTCGCCCTCCCCCTGGCCATCAAGCTCATAACGGACTTCGACCAGGTCACCCAGGGAAAAACGGAGCCCGACAAACACCTGGAGCTCAATTTCCTCTCCGAGAGAGTATAAAAAAACCGGCGCCGCTGATGGCGCCGGTTTTTTGTGTGCTTTTTACTCTCTCTCCTCGATAAGCGGCAGGTAGTGGAGGTACTTGCTCTCTAAAATGCACTTATTGGGGGTGTCGGCCATGGCCTTTTTGACCTCGGCGGTGGAGAACTGGACGGGGGCGACGGTGCCGGCGCCCGCCACGCAGCCGCCGGGACAGCCCATGCCCTCCAAAAGATAGCCGTTATATTTCCCGGCCTTGGCCAGGGTCAGCATCTTCTTGCACTCAGCAAGGCCATTGGCGCTGGCGACCTTGATCTCCCTATCGGGGGCAAGGCGCTTGGCGGCGTTGACCACGGCCTGGGCCACGCCACCCGCCACGGCAAAGCCCCGCCCGTCGGCGGTGGCCTCGGTGAGGGGATCGCTCTCCAGCTCCGCCGGGTCGATCTCCCTGGCGTCGAACATCCCCAGCACCTCCTCAAAGGTGAGGACGAAGTCCACGTCGGAGCGTATTTCCTTCCGGCTGGCCTCCAGCTTCTTGGCGGCGCAGGGGCCGATGAAGCAGACCTTGCACCCCGGGTGGTCCTTTTTGATCATGCGCCCGGTGAGCACCATGGGCGTCAGGGCCATGGAGATGTTGTCCGCGATGGTGGGGAAGAGCTTCTTGGCCATCATGGTCCAGGCGGGGCAGCAGGAGGTGGCCATGAAGGGCCGCTCCTCCGGGACCTCCTTCAAGAAGTCCTGGGCCTCCTGGAGGGTGCAGATGTCCGCGCCGATGGAGACCTCCACAAGGTCCGCGAACCCCAACGCCTTGAAGGCGGGGCGCATCTTGTCGTAGGTCATGTGGGGCCCGAACTGCCCGCAGAAGGCGGGGGCCACGGCGGCGTAGACGGGCACGTCGGACTTGATGGCCATGATGGTCTGGTAGATCTGGCCCTTGTCCGCGATGGCGGCGAAGGGGCAGTTCACCAGGCACTGGCCGCAGGAGACGCACTTGGTCTGGTCGATCTCCGCCCGGCCGTAGGAGTCGGTCTTGATGGCGCCCATGCCGCACGCGGCGGCGCAGGGCCGCTCCTGCTTGATGATGGCGTGGTAGGAGCAGGCGTCCACGCACCGCCCGCACTTGACGCACAGGCGCTCGTCGATGACGCTCTTGCCGTTCACCATGGAGATGGCGTTTTTGGGGCAGACCTCCAAACACGGGTGCTCAAAGCAGCCCTGACAGGCGTTGGTCACCGTCACCAGCTTCTCCGGGCACTTGTTACAGGCGAATTTGATGACGTTGACCAGGGGAGGGGTGTAATACTTCTCCGCGATGGCGCTGTCGGAGACGCCTTCGCTGAGCTCCACCTGCTCGGCCACGTTCCGAATGGGAAGGCCCATGGCCAGCCTGAGCCGCTCGCCAACGATGGCGCGCTCCAGGAAGATGCTGTCCCGGTATGTAGCCACCTCGCCGGGGATGATCTTGTAGGGGAGGCGGACGATCTCGCGGGCGATGTCGCCGCCCTCATAGGCCACGCGGGCGATCTCCGTGAATATCTTGTGCCTGATCTTTGTCTTGTTGGACTCCAAACCTCTCATAGGGCGCCTCCTTAATAATATATAATTATAATGTTATTGTAACGCGGAATGAGCGAAAACTTCAAGTGGAAATTTCGCGTACCCAGGGGACTCTCCCGGGGACGGCAGGGGACTCGTAAAACCGGGCGGTCCTGTCACGCTGGGTGTCGTTCCACTTGTCGAACCCCAGCGGGGAGATGTGGGGCCCGTAAACGCAGTCAACAAATTCGCAAAGCCCGTAGTCCCGCCAGGGGCGCGCCAGGTAGATGCTGCCATTTTCCACGCCGTCCTCATAAGTGAAGCGGCAATTTTTGAAGACAAAGCCCCGCTCCTGCCTGAGCTCGTGGGAGGGCGCGGCCACAAAGCCGTGGCCCCGTGCGTCCACCAGGGAGCGAAGCTCGCAGTTTTCAAAAAGCGTCTCGCCGCAGCCGAAGATGAAGTCCACCGTCCCCTCGATGAGGCAGTCCCGGAAGACCTGGCGGCACGGCTTGTGGAGCCGCAGCTCGTCGGGCAAAAACCCCTCGTACCGGTCGATGAGGTCGTCGGGCAGGGGCCCTAAAAACAGCGTGTCCTGGGTGGAGGAGAGGCGGCACCGCTCCATGGTGAAGCCGTCGGCGTACACCGTCAGCGCCACCTCCTGGCCCTTGACCTCCGGGTGGAGGGCGTCGTTGGCGATACATAGATCCCGCATGGTGACGCCGTCCGCCGTCACCGCCAGAGTCCAGGTCCGGAAGGTCACCAGCTCTCGGCCCAGCTCGTCCGGCTTTTTGGCGTAATCGTCCCAGACGATGACGGTTTTGTCCATCCCCGCGCCGGTGAGGGTGATCCCCGGCACGGTGACCTCAGATTTGACCCGAAAGGTCCCCTCGGGCAGGACGATCTCCTCTCCCGCAGGGGAATTTGTTAAAATACCGGAAAGATCGTCGCCGTGTTGCACGAAAATCACAGGCCCATTCCCCCTTTGATTTGGGTATATTATAAACTATTGCGTCGCCGAGTGACATATAAAAAAGCCAAAAAATCTGTTTTGTATATAAATTTGCGTGTTTTGTCCATATACATAAAAACCGCCATCATATATAATAATAGACAAAATAAGGCTCCCATTGTGGATACTTTGCACAAAAAGTGACGAAGCCGTTTGCTTATAAAGCTTTTGATCAGCCCGGAAATCGGGAAAATTCCCCTGATTTCGGGTTGTTTTCAGTGCGTTTTCGCACGTTTTTTGGAGGGCAAAATGGAGAGACGCAGGTCTTTTGGGGAATACAGGGCCATCGACCTTACGATTTGGGCCATGCTCATGTGCTTTTTTGAGTTCCTGATCATCAAGGCCATCAAGGTCTGGTTCCCCGACGAGCTCTACACCGTCTCCCTGGCGGCGGCCCTCACCGCCATCGTCTACATGCGCTGGGGCGCCTGGGGCGGCATCCACGCCGCGCTCGCGGGACTTGTCTTCTGCCTGTTTTCCGGAGGCACCGGGAAGCAGTACGTTATATACTGCGTGGGAAACCTCTTCTCCATGCTCTCCCTTGTATTCCTCTTCAAGGCAGGGAAGGAGAGGGTGAGGACCAACGTCTGGCTCGGTCTTCTTTTCCCGTTCCTGGTCCAATTCCTGATGCACGGCGGAAGAGCTCTTACGGCGATTTTACTGGGGGAGTCGCCGGCGGGCGTGACTGGCTTTTTCCTGGAGGATAGCCTGTCATACGTCTTTACCCTGGTGATCGCGTGGATCGTCAGAAGGCTGGATGGCGTCTACGAGGATCAAAAACATTACCTTCTTCGCCTTAACTCGGAGAAGGAAAAAAAGGAGGTTAAAAATGAAAGTTAGGGCAGCGGATTTCCTCGTGTACGACAAGGAAAACGGCGTATACAGAGAAAATCCGGAACAAGTCGTCCGTGACGACGTGGAAAAGCACTACTGGCTCCACGTGGTCCGGTCGATCGCCAAGGACTGGCGCCTCTACCTGATGCTGGTCCCCATGCTACTGGTCTTCCTCTTTTGGCGGTACTTCCCGATGTATGAGCTTCTGAGCTGCTTCAAGGTAGACAACGGACAGCTCGACGTCTCCCAACAGCTTTTCTCGGGCTTCTCCTACTTCAAGAGACTGCTGTTCAGTACGGGCGACTCTCTCTCGACGGACTTCTGGCGGGCCCTGAGGAACACCTTCATCACCAGCTTTTACGGCCTTTGCTTCGGCTTCCCGATGCCCATCATCCTGGCCCTCTTCTTCAATGAGATCAAGTCCAACGGAGCCAGGAGCGTCTACCAGGTGCTTACATACCTGCCCAAGTTCATGTCCACCGTCATTATGACGTCCCTGGTCACGATGCTTGTCAAGCAGGGCGGTACCACCACCAACATGGGTATCATCAGCCAGGCCCTGGTGAAGCTTGGCGTGATCTCAAGGGAGGTCGGCCAAGCCGGACTTCTGAATAACCCCGCGTATTTCCGAACCATCTACCAGATCAGCGGCATCTGGGAGGGCGCGGGCTATGACAGCATCGTG
>CANQZF010000048.1 GCA_947628265.1 uncultured Oscillospiraceae bacterium | reverse complement strand
CGGGTCCACCACCACCTCGCCCTTTTCGGTCATGAGGCCGTAGAGGCACCCGGAGGCGGCAAACTCGCTGTCCGTCACCCGCACCCCGGCGTAGGGGAGAAGCGCCCCGTAGTCCCCGGGGACGAGGGCGTCCCTGTACCCCTCAAAAAGCCGCGTGCCAACCAGCGGCAGAGTCTCCCGGGGCGCGGTGGGCAGGTCCGTCACGGAGACGTACCCCTTTTCGGCGGCCAGGCGCTGTCCGTCCTCGCCAAGGAGCCAGTCCCGGATGACCCGGGTGGGGGACCCCACGGGCGCGGAGGCGGCGATGACCACATAGTAGGGGTTCGTGAGGGGGTACGCGCCGGAACGGATGGCCTCCGGCTCCGGGGCCACGCCCTCGATCTTCAATAGCTTCAGCCCCTTGGCGGCCCGCATCTCCTGGGCGTAGTAGTAGACGGAGTAGCCGATGGCCCCGGCGGAGGCGTCGTAGCCCCGCACGGCCTCCATGAGCCCGCCCATGGAACTTGCCACATACTCCTTGGGCGGCTCCATCATGGGCGTGCCCCGCATCACCAGCTTTTCCATTAAGGACTGGCTGCCCGCCTCCGGGTTGCGCTGGAGGGGGATGATGGCCTCGTCGGCCCCGCCCACCTCCGACCAGTTGGTGATCTCGCCGGTGTAGATGCGCCGGACCTCCTCCACCGTCAGGGAGTCCACGGGGTTTGCCTCGTTCACCACAAAGACGAAAGCGTCGATGGCGAAGGGCGTCTGCTCCCAGTCAAAGCCCAGCTCCTCCCGGAGGGCGTAGACCTCCTCGTTCCCCTCGGAGGCGATGAGAAGGTCCGCGTAGCCGTAGAGCAGGTTGTAGTAGGAATTGGTGGTGCGGGAGAAGGAGATGAGGGGCGTGACGGCCTCCTCGCTCTCCCCCAGCATCAGGGCCGCCATGGCGACGGCCAGGGGCGCGGTGGAGGTGGAACCGTCCAGCCTCGGAAACTCCTCCCGGGTAAAGCGCGGGGCGTTTATCTCCACGGCGGGCCCGTCCGTGGGGTCGGAAACCTCCGTCTCCCCCGTGGGGGCGTCGGTGATGTCCGTCCCGCCCGTGGCGTCCGTCCCCTCCGCCGCCCCCCGGGAGCAGGCGGCAAGGGACGCGCAGAGCGCCAAAATAAGCACGATTGAAAGCGTCTTTTTCATATTCGATTCCTCCCGCAGTTCACTTATGCGGATAGTATATCACAATTTTCAAAATATAGTTAAAATAAAAAAGTATTTTTCCGATACGCGCCGCCGGGAAAAATAAAATTGGGGGGGGGCGGGCGCGGAAAATTGATCGGGGGATGGGCCGGCACGGTGCACCCAAGGGCATTCCCTACGGTCATCCGGCCCTTACGGCGTTTAAGGGGGGCAATGCGGTGACAGGGGTTGGGACGCCTAGATGTGCGCCCAAGGGCATTCCCTCCGGTCACCGACCCTACGGGACACCGTGCGTTGGTCAGGGGCCCGGATGTAAATTGAGGGACGGGTGGCCGAGGACGGCCACCCCTACGGCGTTTTTTTGCGACACAATAACCGGAAACATCCGAAAAAAGGCGAAAACTTGCCGTAAGGGCCGGACACCGTGCCGGCCCTTACGGGGACAGTGCGCGTTGAACGGTGGCGCAAATCATAGACTGAGGGACGGGCCGATGTGGTCATCGGCCCTTACAGCGTGTAATTCGAGCGTTGTAGTAACTGGGAGCATTTGGATCATATGCAAGAAATGGGCGTAGGGGCCGCACACCTGGGCGGCCCCTACAAAAACGCAAATAGTATTTATTCCGATAAATTTTTTATTTCTTCTCGGAGTCCAGGAACTTATACACCAGCGCAGCCAGGACGCCGCCGACTAAGGGGGCGACGATGAAGACCCAGACGTTGGCGAGGGCCGCGCCGCCGGCGAAGATGGCGGGGCCGAAGCTCCGGGCGGGGTTGACGGAGGTGCCGGTGAAGTAGATGCCGAAGATGTGCACCAGCGTCAGGGTGAGGCCGATGACAAGGCCCGCCACATTGGAGTTCTCCGCGCGGCTGGTGACGCCCAGAATGGCCAGAACGAAGACGAAGGTCAGCACCACCTCGATGGCGAGGCTGGCAAGGACGCTGCCGTTATAGAGCCCGTTGGCGCCGAGACCCGAGTCCTTGCCCACGAAGGCCATCAGCAGGGCGGCGCCGGCGATGGCGCCGGCAAACTGGGCCACCACGTAGCCCACGAAGTCCCGGACGGACATCTTGCCGGAGACCAGCATGGCGATGGACACGGCGGGGTTGATGTGGCAGCCGGAGATGTTGCCGATGGAGTAGGCCATGGCCACGATCACAAGGCCAAACGAGAGGGCCGTCATCAGGTAGCCGCCGGGGTTATCGTTGGAGCACTTGACCACAACGGCGGTGCCGCAGGCGAAGAGTACCAGGACCAGGGTGCCGATAAACTCGGCGATGTACTTTTTGAGATCCTTCAATTTGAACACTCCTTAAAAATTATTTCGCGTAGAGCATATATACCACCCGGCTCACGAGCCGCGAAGGCAGCAGCCGGGTCAGCATCACAAGGGCCTTGTAGGATACGCCGATGGAGGAGGAGGGCGGGACGGACTTCCGGAGGGCCATTTTGCGGATGTACGCTCCCGCCACGGCGGGGCTCATGCCGCCCCGCTCGTCCGCCTCCATCCGGGAGACGGAGCGGGAGATACGGCCATTATACACATCGTCGCCCTTTGGGGATTTTTCCCGGGCGTCCGTAAAGCCCGTGGCGATGTCCCCGGGCATGACGGCCGTCGCCGTGACGCCGTAGGGCCGCAGTTCGTTTCTCAGGGCCGCCACGTAGGCGTTGAGGGCCGCCTTGGAGGCGGAGTAGTAGGTCTGGAAGGGAATGGCAATGGCCCCCGCCACGGAGGAAACCACCACGATCCGCCCGCTTTTCCGCGCCCGCATGTGGGGCAGCACGGCCTTCACCGCGTTGACTACGCCGAAGAAGTTGACGTCCAGCTGGCGTTTGGCGGCCTCAAGCTCCGTAAATTCCACCGCGCCGGAGATGCCAAACCCCGCGCAGCAGACGAGAATGTCGATCTGCCCCTCTCTTTGGAGGACGGTATCTATCACTTTCCGCATCGCCGCCTCGTCGGTGACGTCGCCGGGGAGGTGGACGGCGTTGGGAAGCGCGATGTCCCGCCGGCTGGTCTCATAGACCGTGACCCCGGCCTCAGAAAGGGCGTTCACGGCAGCGAGGCCGATGCCGGAGGAGCCCCCGGTGACCAGGGCGACCTTCTTTTCTCTCAGCATAGGTTGTTGGCCTTCAGGACCTTCTGGATGATGTCTGCGGCCTCGTCGCAGAGCGCCTCGGTGTGGGTGGCCATGAGGGAGGTGCGCAGCAGACACTCGTGGGGGGCCACCGCCGGGGGGATGGAGGTGTTGACGTAGACGCCCTCGTCAAAGAGCTGCTTTGTGATGGTGAGGGTGTCGATCATCTCGTATGTATAGATGGGGATGATGGGGGTCTCGCTCATGCGAATTTTGATGCCCCGGTCCGTCAGCTGCTTGCGGAAATAGGCGGAGATGTGCTGGAGGTTGTCCACCAGCTCCGGGTGATTTTCAAGCTCGTCCAGAGCCGCCATGGCCGTGGCGCAGGAGGCCGGGGTGATGGAGGCGGAGAAGATAAAGGGCCGGGAGGCGTGGCGCACGTAGTCGCACACGTTGGCGCTGGCCGCCATGTAGCCGCCCAGGGACGCTAAGGACTTGGAGAAGGTGCCCATGTAGATGTCCACGTCATCCTCGAGGCCGAAATAGCTGGCGGAGCCCCGGCCGCCCTTGCCGATGACGCCCAGGGCGTGGGCGTCGTCCACCATCACCCGGGCGCCGTACTTTTTGGCAAGGCGCACGATCTCCGGCAAATTGGCGATGTCGCCGCCCATGGAGAAGACGCCGTCGGTGACGATGAGGCACCCGGACTCCTCCGGGACCTTCTGGAGCTGTTTTTCCAGGTCCGCCATGTCGTTGTGGCGGTAGCGGAGCATGGTGCCGTAGCTGAGCTTGCACCCGTCGTAGATGCTGGCGTGGTTCTCCCGGTCGCAGATGACGTAGTCCCCGTGACCCACCACGGCGGAGATGATGCCGAGGTTGGACTGGAAGCCCGTGGAGAAGGTGACGACCCCCTCCTTGCCCAGAAATTTGGCCAGCTTGTCCTCAAGCTCCAGGTGGAGCTCCAGGGTGCCGTTTAAAAACCGGGAGCCGGAACAGCCGGTGCCGTATTTCTCAATGGCCTTTATGCCGGCCTCGATGACCCGGGGGTTGGTGGTGAGGCCAAGGTAGTTGTTGGAGCCCAGCATGATGCGGCGCTTGCCCTCCATGATGACCTCCACGTCCTGCCGGGACTCCAGCGCGTGGAAATAGGGGTAGATGCCAAGCCTCCGGGCCTCCTCGGCCTGGACGTTGCCGTGAACGAGCTTTTTGAATATATCCATATATCTGCCTCCAAAAGGAAAATAGTCATACACTGCTAATTTACAGCATCAGGGCAGATTTGTCAATCGATTATCTCTTAATATTTTCCTTTCAACGAAAAAAGCCCCTTTTTCTGGAAGAAAAGGGGCTTTTTCGACAGTTTTAAAATTCGATTTCCGGGGACCACTCCGGGCCGGCGCCGGAGGGGAGGCGGTCCAGGTAGAAGGCGGCGCTGGCCAGGTTCACGTAGGGGGTCAGGTAGATGTTGAGAAGGGGGACCCCGATGAAGGCGGTCACGAGGTTGGAGAGGATATACCAGAGGAGGAAGGAGAGGTAGAGCTTCAAATAGTTCCACTTCCCGCCCCGCATGAGCTGTCCGGACTCCCGCATACACTGGATGGGCCCCTTGGAGGGGTCGTCCATGAGGATAAAGACGGACATGGAATAGCGGAGCATCAAGACGACGCCGGGGACGATGAAGAGGATGAAGCCCAGCCCCGCAAAAAGCCCGGTCAGGATGCTGATGGCCAGGGCCTTCAGCGTCACCCTAAAGCCCGTGAAGATGGAGGTGACCTTCGTCTCGTGGCCCCGCATCTCCGCCAGGACGTGGAAGGCATACCCGGCGCTGAGGGGCACGGACATCAGGGAGATGAGCATGGACAGCACGGCGGCAAAGACGCCCCGGGAGTAAAAGGACACCGAGGGCATGGAGATCTTCTCAAAGATGGCCTGCATCTCCTCGGGGGTCGCGGCGGCCTGGAGCTGTTCCGTGTACGTCTGGACCCTCCGGGTAAACTCCCGGGACCAGTCGTTGAGGCCCGACAGCTCCTCCGACAGGTACGTAAGCAGGAAATTCACCAGCAGAAAGGCCAGGGAGGTCAGGAGAATGGCGGAGAGCCTCCGGCGGATCACGTTCTTGGCGCGGTTTTTCAAATCCCGTGTGCTGAAATAGTTCATATGTTCCTCCGTTCCCGGACTTGACGCCCGTTAGAGTTTTGACACGATATTTTTGTTTATCCTGGCAAGCAGGACAACGCAGGTGGCCAGGGACACGGCCTCGGCGATGGGGAAGCACCACCACACGGCGGCAAGGCCGAAGACCTTTGAGAAGATGTACGCCACGGGCAGGAGCACCACCACCTGGCGCAAGAAGGAGACGATGGCGGAGTAGACGCCGTTGCCCAGGGCCTGGAACACCGAGCCGATGACGATGCTGGCCCCGCACAGGAGAAAGTGGGTGGAGATGATGCGCAGGGCGGGGACGCCGATTTCCAGCATATAGGGGGAGGCGTCAAAAAAGCCCAGCAGCGTCTCCGGGAAGAGCTGGAAAATGAGAAAGCCCACGGTGGTGATGGCCTCGGCCAGGAGCACGCTGTATTTTATACATTTTGTGATGCGCTCCCGACTCCTCGCCCCGTAGTTGTAGGCGATGATGGGGACCATCCCGGCGTTGAGGCCAAAGACGGGCATACACACAAAGGACTGGACCTTGAAATACGCCCCGAACACCGCCGCCGCCGTGGAGTCGAAGGCCATGAGGATCCGGTTCATCACGTAGCTCATGAGGGACCCGATGGCCTGCATGACGGTGGTGGGGACGCCAATCACCAGCATCTGCCGGATGACCCGTCCGTCCAGCTCGAAGATCCGCCGGGGCTCCAGCTTTATCTCCCGGTTCACCCGGGCGTTTAAGACGAGGCCCAAGATCGCCGCCACGATCTGGCCGATGACGGTGGCGATGGCGGCGCCGGCGGCCTCCATCCGGGGAAAGCCCAGAAGGCCGAAGATCATGATGGGGTCCAGGATGATGTTGATGACGGCCCCCACGCCCTGGGTGACCATGGAATAGACGGTCTTCCCCGTGGACTGGAAAAGCCGCTCGGCGTAGATCTGCCCGAAGATGCCGAAGGAGAAGACGGAGACGATGGACAGGTACTGGACGCCGTACTCCAAAATCTGCGGGTCCGTCTCGGCGGTGACCTGGGTGACCATGAAGGGCCGGGCCAAAAAGAGGCCGAAGATCAGGAAAAGCACAAAGGACGCCGCCATGAGGACAAGGCCGTGGCGGGCCACCTTGTTGGCCTCGTCGGGGCGTTTCTCCCCCAGGGCCCGGGACAAAAGGGCGTTCATGCCCACGCCCACGCCGCTGGCGAAGGCGATGATCAGCGTCTGGATGGGGAAGGCCAGGGATACGGCGGTGAAGGCGTTCTCGCTGACGCGGCTGACGAACACCGAGTCCACCACGTTATAGAGGGCCTGTACCAGCATGGACGCCATCATGGGCAGGGACATGGTCACGAGGAGCTTCCCCACCGGCATGACGCCCATCTTATTCTCTCTCATAAAGTATGACCTCAAAACACGTACATTTTATGATATAATCATAAACATTTTATAAATTTTGTCAAGGGAAAATACGCGGGCCGCCGTAAATGGCGGCCCGCGAACGCCGAATTGCTTATTACTTAAAGTATTGGACGCCGGAGGCGAAGAGCTTCATGTCGAACGCGCCGGGGACGTTTTTATAGAGGCCGCCTACGCGCTCGGAGTGGCCCATCTTGCCGAAGACCCGGCCGTCGGGGCTGGTGATGCCCTCGATGGCGGCCACGGAGCCGTTGGGGTTGTGGGCCACGTCCATGGTGGGGCGGCCCGAGAAATCCACGTACTGGGTGGCGATCTGCCCGCGCTCGGCAAGCTGCGCCACGGTCTGGGCGGAGGCCAGGAACTTGCCCTCACCGTGGGAGACAGGCACGGTGTAGATCTCTCCGGGGTTCGTCCCGGCAAACCAGGGGGACTTGTTGGAGGCCACCCGGGTCCGCACCAGCCTCGACTGGTGGCGGCCGATGGTGTTGAAGGTCAGGGTGGGGCAGGAGGGATCGGTGTCGGTGATCTTCCCGAAGGGCACGAGGCCCAATTTAATGAGAGCCTGGAAGCCGTTGCAGATGCCGCCCATGAGGCCGTCCCGCCGCTCCAGAAGCTCCGTGACGGCCTCCCGTACCGCCGCGGCCCAGAAGAAGGCGGTGATGAACTTGCCGGAGCCATCCGGCTCGTCGCCGCCGGAGAAGCCCCCGGGGATGAAGACGATCTGGGCGTCCCGGACGTCCCGGGCGAATTCCTCCACGCTCCCGGCGATGGCGGAGCTCGTCTGGTTGCGGATGACGAAGATCTTCGCCTCCGCCCCCGCCTCCTCAAAGGCCCGGGCGGTGTCGTATTCGCAGTTGGTGCCGGGGAAGACGGGAATGAGCACCCGGGGCTTTGCCACGGCCACCTTGGGCGTCGCCCGGGTGATGGCGGTGAAGCTGTACTCCGGAGCGGGGACGCTCTCGCCGGCGCGGGTGGGATAGACCCGCTCCAGCTTTCCCTCCCAGGCCGCCGTGAGCTTTGCAAGGTCGGCGCTCGCGCCTCCCAGGACGACGGCCCCGGTATCGGTGGTCTCGCCCAAGAGGTCCTCCGTGGCGTCGCCGGACAGCTCCAGGATGAAGGAGCCGTAGGCGTGGGCAAAAAGCTCCACCTCCGTCACGTTTTCCGCGAAGGTAAAGCCCACGCCGTTGCCGACGCACATCTTGAAGACCGCCTCCGCCGCGCCGCCGTAGGCGGGGGTGTAGGCGCTCAAAGCCGCGCCGCTCTGGAGGAGCTCATGGACCTTGGCGTAAAGGGCCTTCAGGCTCTCCGCCGTGGGAAGGCCGTCCTTGTATTCAGGTTTCAGCCACACCACCTTGTGTCCGGCGGCCTTGAATTCGTTGGAGCGGACCTCCGACTCTCGGCCCATGGTGACGGCGAAGGAGACGAGGGTGGGGGGCACGTCCAGGTCCTCAAAGGAGCCGGACATGGAATCCTTTCCCCCGATGGCCCCGATGCCCAGCTCCCGCTGGGCCTTCAGCGCGCCCAGGAGCGCCGCCAGGGGCTGGCCCCAGCGCTCCGGCTTCTGGCCGGGGCGGCAGAAATATTCCTGGAAGGTGAGGTACACGTCCTCAAAGGACGCCCCCGTGGCGATGAGCTTGGAGACGGACTCCACCACCGCCAGATACGCCCCCTTGAAGGGGCTGGCCTCGGTGAGCTTGGGGTTGTAGCCCCAGGCCATAAAGGAGCATGCGTCGGTGTGCCCGTGGTCTAAGGGGAGGCGGTGGACCATGGCCTCGATGGGCGTGAGCTGATTTTTTCCGCCGAAAGGCATGAGGAGACTGGCCGCACCGATGGTGGAGTCAAAGCGCTCGGCCAAGCCCCGCTTGGAGCAGACGTTGAGGTCGGAGACAAGCTCCGTCATATCCCGTGCAAAGTCCCCGGAGAGGTGGGTCTCCACGGGCTTTTCCGCCGGAACCTTGATGTCCGCGTGCTTGGAAGCGCCGTTGGTGTTCAAAAAGTCCCGGGAGATGTCCACAATCTTTTTGCCGTTCCACTCCATCACAAGCCGGGGCTCGGCGGTGACCACGGCGATGACCGTGGCCTCCAGATTTTCGGCACTGGCCAGGTCCATGAAGCTCTCCCGGTCCTTGGGGTCCACCACCACGGCCATGCGCTCCTGGGATTCGGAGATGGCAAGCTCCGTGCCGTCGAGCCCATCGTACTTCTTGGGGACCTGGTTTAAATCGATGAGAAGCCCGTCGGCAAGCTCGCCCACGGCCACGGAGACGCCCCCCGCGCCGAAGTCATTGCAGCGCTTGATGAGCCGGGTGGCAAGGGGATTGCGGAAAAGCCGCTGGAGCTTCCGTTCCTCCGGGGCGTTGCCCTTCTGGACCTCGGCCCCGCAGGTTTCCACCGAGTGGGCGTTGTGGGCTTTACTGGAGCCGGTGGCCCCGCCGATGCCGTCCCGGCCTGTGCGCCCGCCCAGGAGGATCACGATGTCCCCGGGGGCCGGCACCTCCCGCCGGACGTTTTCGGCGGGAGCCGCGCCCAGGACCGCGCCGATCTCCATATGCTTGGCGGCGTACCCGGGGTGGTAGATCTCGTCCACAATGCCGGTGGCAAGGCCGATCTGGTTGCCGTAGGAGCTGTACCCCGCCGCCGCGCCGGTGACAAGCTGGCGCTGGGGCAGCTTTCCCGCCATGGTCTCGGATACCGGGACCGTGGGGTCGGAAGCGCCGGTGACCCGCATGGCGGCGTAGACGTAGCTGCGCCCGGAGAGAGGGTCCCGGATCGCGCCGCCGATGCAGGTGGCCGCGCCGCCGAAGGGCTCGATTTCCGTGGGGTGGTTGTGGGTCTCGTTTTTGAAGAGGAGGAGCCAGTCCTGGCTCTCGCCGTCCACGTCGATCTTGATTTTGACGGTACAGGCGTTGATCTCCTCGGATTCGTCCAGCTTCGGGAGGAGCCCCCGCTTTTTGAGGTACTTGGCCCCCACGGTGGCGATGTCCATGAGGCACAGGGGCTTTTTGTCCCCGCAGTA
>CANQZF010000047.1 GCA_947628265.1 uncultured Oscillospiraceae bacterium | reverse complement strand
CGCCTGGCTGGCGGTGGGGCTCTATACGCTGACGGGCCTCGTCACCGGCCCTACGGCGGGGTACTTCGCCACGGTGGCCGCCACGAAGCTGAGCCTCACCGTGCCCCAGATGTTCGTGCGGGCGGTGCTCTGCAATATGTGCGTGTGCCTTGCGGTGTGGTGCAGTCTCCGGATGAAGAGCGAGTCGGGAAAGCTCATCATGGTGTTCTGGTGCATTATGGTATTCATGATCTGCGGCTTTGAGCACTCCGTGGCCAATATGTCCATGCTGGGCGTGGCGGTGGTGGACGGCTCCGCCGCTTTCTGGGACTACGTTTTGAATGTGGGCGTCGTCACCCTGGGGAATATCTTCGGCGGCGTGCTCTTAGTGGCGCTGCCCTACTGGGCGGCCTCCCGAAAGGACGTGTGAGATGGTACGTGAGATAAGGTCCCTGGGACTTTCCGGCATCGAGGGCTTCGACGTGTCGGTGGAGTGCGCCCTCTCCGGGGGGCTGCCCAATTTCGACATCGTGGGCCTCCCGGACGCGGCGGTGAAGGAGTCCCGGGAGCGGGTGAAGTCCGCCGTCAAAAGCTGCGGGCGGCGGTTCCCGCCCTCCCGCGTCACCGTGAATTTGGCCCCGGCGGACAGGAAAAAGGCCGGGACCCTCTACGACCTGCCTATCTTTTTGAGCATCCTGGCGGCCTCCGAGGAGATACGCCCCCCGGAGCCCACCGCCGCCTTTATCGGGGAGCTGTCGCTCTCCGGGGAGCTCCGGCCCGTGCCGGGGGTCCTCAGCATGGCCATGCACGCCAGACGCAGCGGCATCCGGGAGCTCTACGTTCCGGAGGAGAACGGGGAGGAGGCGGGCTTTGCCGGGGGCGTCACCGTCTACCCCGTGAAGAACGTGACCCAGCTTCTGGAGCACCTGGCGGGGCGTGAGAAAATCGACCCCGCCCCCAGGCCGAAGACCGCCGAGAGGCCCGACTACGACGTGGACTTCTCCGAGGTCATGGGCCAGGAGAACGTGAAAAGGGCCCTGGAGGTGGCCGCCGCCGGGGGACACAACATCATGCTCATCGGCCCTCCGGGGGCCGGAAAATCCATGCTGGCAAAGCGCCTCCCCACCATTTTGCCGGATATGTCGAGGCGGGAGCAGCTGGAGACCACGGCCATCTACTCCGTGGCGGGGAAGACCGTCAAGGGCGCCCACATCATGACGGAGCGCCCCTTCCGCTCCCCCCACCACACCATGTCCCACGCGGCCATGGCCGGCGGGGCCCAGCTCCAGCCGGGGGAGATCTCCCTAGCCCACAACGGCGTCCTCTTCCTCGACGAGCTGCCGGAATTTCACCGGGACGTCATCGAGGCCCTGCGCCAGCCCCTGGAGGACGGGCGGGTCACCATCTCCCGGGCCGCCGGCACCGCCACGTACCCCGGGCGCTTTATGCTGGTGTGCGCCATGAACCCCTGCAAGTGCGGGTGGTTCGGGCACCCCTCGGGAAGATGCACCTGCACCCCCCAGAGCGTGGAGGCGTACCGCTCCAAGGTCTCCGGGCCGCTTTTGGATCGCATCGATATGCACATCGAGGTCCCGGCGGTGGAGTATGAGGAGCTGCGGGACCGCACCCCCGCCGAGCCCAGCGCTGCCATTCGTCAGCGCGTCAACGCCGCCCGGGACATCCAGCGGGAGCGCTACAAGGGCACGCGGGTCACCTGCAACGCCCAGATAGGCTCCGATGCCATCCGGGAGTACTGCCGCCTGGACGAGGCCGGGGAGAAGCTGATGAAAAACGCCTTTGACCGCTTAGGGCTAACTGCCCGGAGCCACGACCGCATTTTGCGGGTGGCCCGCACCATCGCCGACCTTGCCGGGAGCGAGAGCATCGAGCCTCAACACCTGGCCGAGGCCATCCAATATAGGGCCTACGATTTCAAGGTGGAAAAATAAAGGAGCACACATTTTGAACGACATATTATTGTTAAAGCAGGGCGAGATCGTTTTGAAAGGCCTCAACCGCCGGATATTTGAGGATAAACTCGTCTCCAACGTCCGCCGAAGGATGGCGCACGTCGGAAAATTCAAAATATACGCCGCCCAGTCCACCGTCTACGTGGAGCCCCTGGACGAGTCGGCAGACATGGACGCCGCTTTCGAGGCGGCAAAGCAGATTTTCGGCTTCGTGGCCGTGGTCCGGGCCGCCGCTTGCGATAAAGACCCGGACACTATCTTTGAGACAGCCAAAAGGTACCTTGCGGAGGACTTTTTGAGGGCCCGGAGCTTCAAGGTGGAGACGAAGCGCTCGGATAAGGCATACCCCATGACCTCCATCCAGCTCAGCCAGTACGTGGGCGGCCTTTTATCCGACGCCTTCCCGAATATCGAGGTGGACGTCCACGATCCGGAGCTCACCGTCCGGGTGGAAATCCGGGAGACCGCCGCCTATGTCCACTCCGTCCCCGCCCTGGGGGCAGGGGGGATGCCGGTGGGGTCCTGCGGGTCCGCCGTCAGTCTGCTCTCCGGCGGCATCGACAGCCCGGTGAGCACCTGGATGACGGCCAAACGGGGGGTCCACATCATCCCCGTCCACTTCTTCTCCTTCCCCTACACCTCGGAGCTCGCGAAACAAAAGGTGATCGATCTTGCCAAGCTCCTGGCCCCCTGGTGCGGGCGGATGACGTTGGAGATCGTCCCTTTTACCCACATCCAGGAGGAAATTCGGGATAAGTGCCCGGAGGAGTATTTCACCGTCATCATGCGCCGGTTTATGACCCGCATCGCCGAGAGAATCGCCTTAGATAACCACTGCGGGGCCATCGTCACCGGGGAGAGCCTGGGCCAGGTGGCCAGCCAGACCATGCAGGCCCTGGCCGTCACCCAGGAGCCGGTGAGGCTGCCGGTACTGCGGCCCCTCATCTGCATGGATAAGCGGGAGATCATCGAGATCGCCCGGAAAATCGGGACCTTTGAGACAAGCATCCTCCCCTACGAGGACTGCTGTACCGTTTTCACCCCCCGCCACCCCCGGACAAAGCCGCGCCTGGACGAGGTTTTGGAGGCCGAGAGGCCCTTGGACGTGGAGGCGTTGGTCAACGAGGCCGTTCACAATACGGAAAAGGTCGTTATTTCCAGATAGATCGGAGGAATAATCATGAATACCGGCGAATATCAGATGTCTTTGGTGGAAAAGCTCAGCTTCGTCCGCTACGGCGGCACGGAGGAGGAGCTGCGGGCGGCCCATATCCTACAGGATGAGATAAAGGCCGCCGGTGGGGACAGCGAGCTCATGGACTTCACCGTTCCGGCGGCGGATATAAAGGTCTGCACCGTGAGGGCGGAGGGCCGGGAGCTTGCGTGCGTGGCCTACGGCCTCTCCGGGTCCCTGCCCGAGGGCGGCGCGGACCTTAAGCTCCACTACGCCCCCAGAGGGGTGGAGGAGGACTACTACGGGCTCCCCTCTCTGGAGGGGTACGCGGTGCTCCTCAACTCCCTGAGCTTCGACGCCTATAAAATTCTCAACGAGCGGAAGGCCTCGGCCTTCATTACCTTCTCGGGGAAGTGGTACGACGACGAGAACGTCCTGGACCTCTACTCCCGACTCATCCGCCCCAAGATGCAGGAGTGCGGCCGCGTCCCCGGCTTTGCCATCACGGCGAAGGACGCCACGGAGCTGGTGCGCCGCAATGTGGAGACGGTCCATCTGGAGCTTCAGGAGGAGGACCTGGAGAATACCTCCCGGGATGTTCTGGCCACGGTCCCCGGCACGGAGATACCGGGGGAGTCTATTGTCCTCACCGCCCACTATGACAGCGTCCCTGTGGGCGCCGGCTCCTGGGACAACGCCACCGGCGCGGCGACCCTCATGGCGCTCTATAAACACTTTTTGAAGCACCCGGCCCGCCGGACCCTCCGGTTTATCTGGTGCGGCAGCGAGGAGCAGGGGCTTCTGGGCTCCAAGGCGTGGATCGAGCGGCACGAGGAGCTCCTGCCGGAGGTCAAATTCTGCTTTAACTTCGATATGTGCGGCACGGTCTTAGGACCCAATGAGATCTACGTCACCGGCGGGGACGACCTCCTCCACTACGCAAAGCAGTACGCCCGGGAGGTGGGGTGGTCGGCCAACTTCGTCCAGAAGGTCCACTCCTCCGACTCCGCCCCCTTCGCCGACCGCGGCGTCCCCGCTCTGGGCCTCACCCGCCGCAGCGACACGGCGGTCATCCACACCCACAACGACCTCCTCTACCCCCTCAGCCCCGCCGCCTTCGCGGACATGGAGACCTTCGCCTCCGGCCTCATCGCCAAAACCGCCAACGCCAAATTTTTGCCCGTAGGCACCGGGATGCCGGAGAATATGAAGGAGAATTTGGATAAATATTTCCAGAGGGATAAGAAAGCGTAAACGGGGAATGGGCCGCCAAGAGAGGCGGCCCCTACGGCAAGATTTCGGTTTTTAATGTTTGCCGGAAACGTATGCGTATCGGAAAAACGGGCCGGCACGGTGTCCGGCCCTTACGGCGGTGTTCGGAGGCATGGCGGTAAACGGGAAACGGTCAGCCGTGGGCGGCCGACCCTACGGGACATTGTGCGTTGATTAGGGGCCCGGATGAAAATTGAGGGCCTGGTCGCCGGGGACGGCGACCCCTACGGCGTTTTTAAGTGACATTGTGCTTATCGAGGGATGGGCCGCCGTGGGCGGCGGCCCGTACGGCGGTGGTTTGGGGGGTGTGTCATTAATCGGAGGATGGGCCGATGTGGGCATCGGCCCTTACGGCGGTTTACGAGGGGGATGTGGTGGACGTGGGACTACGGCGTGGTTTGGGGGTGCGTCATTGATTGGAAGATGGGCGGCCCAGACGTGCACCCAAGGGCATTCCCTGCGGTCACCGCCCCTACGGGAGGCGTTGCGCGTTGAATGGGGACGGAGGAAAACCGTGGGACGGGCGGGTTTAGAACCCGCCCCTACGAGAAATTTGATAGATTTCCCATAGAATGTATCATTTCCAAACGAGAAATTTGAAAATCTTCCCATAAAAACGCAACATTTCCAAAGTTTTTCGTAGGGGAGGGTCCCAGACCCTCCCGCGCACCGCACCAGCGAGGCGCGAGGCGCAAAGCGCCAGCGCCAGCGGATATAGACGCTGGTCTTCCGACCACCACACGATAAGCACCCAGGCAGCGCGGCGGAGGGTAGACGCAGAGACTGTCGTCCACCGCCCGTGCAGCGTCGCCCGAATTTATAATTCGGGCTTACGCGGAAAAAGATGCTTTTCAATACGACCACACCCGCGCGGATATGGTTCCACCCAGATGTATCGACCACCACTGCGGGAGCCGTACCGCCAGTATAACGTAGAGACCCGAAGCTACAGAGCACCCACGGGTTCCAAGGGGCCCCGCCCCTTGGTCGTTTTCTCCCCTTTGCTACTTTCCACTCTTTGGCGAAACCAAAGAGTGGAAAGTAGACCCCCCGGCATTGCTGCCGGACTCAGCAAAAAGGAGGCCACGCCAATGACCCATATCGCCGAGATCATCTCCGTTGGCACGGAGCTCTTACTTGGCAACATCGCCAACACCGATGCCCGGGACATAAGCCAGATGCTGTCCGAGATCGGCATCAACGTCTACTTCCACACCGTGGTGGGCGACAACCCGGAGCGGCTCAAGGCCGCCGTGGCCATCGCCAAATCCCGGGCGGACATCCTCATCACCACCGGAGGCCTCGGGCCCACCTGCGACGACCTCACCAAGCAGACCCTGGCCGAGGCCTTCGGGAAGAAGCTCATTTTTGATGAGCGGGAGGCCCAGGAGATCCGGGACTACTTCGCCACGCGCCTCCACAGCCACCGGATGACGGACAACAACTACCAACAGGCGCTTTTGCCGGAGGGGTGTACCGTCTTCCACAACGACTGCGGCACGGCGCCGGGGTGCGCCTTTGAGGCGGAGGGCGTCCGGGTGCTGATGCTCCCCGGCCCGCCCCGGGAGTGCGTGCCCATGTTCCGGGCCTGTGCCATGCCGTATTTAAGGCGGCTTTCGGACACGGAGATCGTGAGCCACAACATCCACATCTTCGGCCTGGGGGAGTCCTTTGTGGAGGATAAGCTCCGGGACACCATGCTGCGCCTTTCCAATCCCACCCTGGCCCCCTACGCCAAGAGCGGCGAGGTGCGCCTTCGCGTCACCGCCATGGCCCGGACCGACGCGGAGGCCGAGGCGCTGATGGCCCCCGTCATCCGGGAGGTCCGGGAGAAGATCGGCAACTGCATTTACGGCATTGACACCGATACATTGGAAAATACCGTCCTCACACTGTTAAAGGAGAAGAACGTCACCCTGGCCGCCGCCGAGAGCTGCACCGGGGGACTGGTCTCCAAGCGCATGACGGACCTACCCGGCGCGTCGGAGGTGTACTTAGGCGGCGCGGTGACCTACGCCGTCTCCTCCAAGACCGCCATTCTCGGCGTCCCCGCGCAGCTCATCGAGAGGGAGGGCGTGGTCAGCGCCGCCGTCTCCAAAGCCATGGCGGAGGGCGTCCGGGAGAAATTCGGCTCGGACCTCGGTATCGGCATCACCGGCATCGCCGGCCCCGGGTCAGATGAGAGCGGCACGCCGGTGGGGACGGTCTACGTCTCCCTGGCCGCGCCCACGGGGACCTTCACCCGCTCCCTCCACCTGGGCCACGACCGGGACCGGGTGCGCACAGCGGCGGCAAACCACGCCCTGGACATGACCCGGCGGTATTTAACGGGCCTCGATGTTGAGGAGTGGGAAAAGTAAAATAGACTATTTTTGAGGAGTGATCCTTTATGGACGAAAAGCTTTTGGAGACGGAGGAACCGGGGTATTTCGCAAACCGGGAGCTGTCGTGGCTGTCCTTTAACGAGCGGGTGCTGGAGGAGGCGGGGGACACCCGCAACCCCCTGGGGGAGCGGCTCAATTTTCTGTCCATCTTCCAGTCCAACCTGGACGAATTTTACATGGTCCGGGTGGGGACGCTGGTGGACACCCTGAAGGATGGGGTGACGGACGACAAGATGGGCCTCACCTCCGCCCAGCAGATCAAAGCCGTCCTCAACCGCACCGGGGAGCTTCTGGAGCGGCGGGACGCCATCTTCCGGGAGCTCCTGATGGGCCTGCACGACTACGGCGTGGAGCTTTCCCGCTTTGTGAGCCTCCAGGACAAGGCCCAGGCGTACCTGGAGAAGTACTTCCTCTCCGACGTCCTGCCCGTGCTGTCGCCCCAGATCATCGGGCGCAAGCAGCCCTTCCCGTTTTTGAAGAACAAGACCACCTACGCCGTGGCCAAGCTCACCTCCAAGGGGGGCAGCGTCAGCCTGGGTGTGGTGCCCTGCGGCGAGGGGGGCCTCCGGCGGCTGGTGCCCCTGCCGGGGGAGGGGCTGCGGTTCGTGCTGATGGAGGACCTCATCCGCCAGTTTTTGCCCAAGATCTTTGAGCGCTACCGGGTGGAGGGGTCCGTCCTCATCCGCATCGTCCGCAACGCCGACATCAACGTGGACGAGACCGACACGGACGCGGACTCCCAGAGCGCCGAGGACTACCGCAAGTCCATGGAGAAGCTGGTCCGCAGCCGCACAAGGCGCGAGCCCGTGCGCCTGGACTTCAACGGCCGGCTGGACGACGACATCCGGGCCGCTTTAAGGCAGTACCTGGGCCTTTCCAAAAAGCATATGTTCCAGACGGACATCCCGCTGGATCTCAGCTTCATGGGATTTTTGCGGGACGTTTTGCGGGACAAGACGGAGCTTTTCTACCCCCGCCGGGTGCCCCAGGCAAGCCCCAACGTGGACGCCCACAGGCCCATCACCCCCCAGATCCGGGACCACGACATCCTTTTGAGCTACCCCTATGAGTCCATCCGGCCCTTCCAGCACCTCTTAAACGAGGCGGGGCAGGACCCGGAGGTCATCTCCATCAAGATGACCCTCTACCGGGTGGCCCACAACAGCAAGATCGTGGAGGCATTGTGCGACGCCGCCGAAAACGGCAAGGAGGTCGTGGTTTTGGTGGAGCTGCGGGCCCGGTTCGACGAGGAGAACAACATCGGCTGGTCCCGGGTTTTGGAGCAGGCGGGGTGCCGGGTCATCTACGGCCTCGATAAGATGAAGGTCCACTCAAAGCTCCTGCTCATCACCCGCCGCCATGAGGGGGAGATCGAGTACATAACCCAGGTGGGCACGGGCAACTACAACGAGGACACCGTCCGGCTCTACACCGACTACGCCCTGATGACCGCCAACCGCGACTTGGGCGCGGAGGCCGCCCGGGTCTTCAACTGCCTGGCCATGGGGGAGATCGTGGAGGACACACGGCACCTCCTGGTGGCCCCGGCGTGCCTCCGCAGCCGCATATTCGACATGATCGACGGCCAGATCGAGGAGGCCCGGGACGGGAAGCCCTCCTACCTCGGCTTCAAGCTCAACGGCCTTACGGACAAGGGCCTCATTGAAAAGCTGGTGGAGGCGGGACAGGCCGGGGTCCACATCGACCTTCTGGTCCGGGGCATCTGCTGTCTCATTCCCGGCATCCCCGGTGTCACCGACAACATCGACGTCTACTCCATCGTGGGGCGGTTTTTGGAGCACGCCCGGGTCTACATCATCGGGGTGGGGGAGAGCCGGAGGGTCTACATCTCCTCTGCCGACTTCATGACCCGCAACACCCAGCGCCGGGTGGAGGTGGCCGCCCCCGTCTACGACGAGGCCATCCGCGCCCACATCGAGGGGATGTTCGAAACGCAGCTGCGCGACAACGTGAAGCTCCGCCGCCAGGGCCCGGACGGGCGCTATACCTACGTCCCGGAGACCGGGGAGAGCGTCAACTCCCAGGAGATCTTCTACGATGAGGCCTACAGCGGCGTCTGGCGCATGGCCCCGGAGGCCCAAGCCGCCCCGGAGCCGGAGACCCCGGAGCCGGAGAAGACCCCCGCCCCGGAGACCCCGGAGCCTCCCAAGACCCCCAGGCCGGAGGCAAAGCCCCCCGTCCACGGGACCGTCACCGTGGAGCTCCCCCGGAAAAGCGCCGAGAGCCCCAGGATCTATAAGCTCCTCTATAAGCTGATCCACAGAAAATAATGAGTTGATCCTACAAAAATCTCCATTTTTAAATGGAGGTTTTTGTATATATTTCTTGCTTTTTTCGGCCGCAGCAGATATAATAGGGGGAGAGGATATTTTATAATAATGGAGGAATGAAAAATGGTGAAAAAGATCATTCGGATAGCCGTCGCCCTTGCGCTGGCGCTGTCCATGTGCCTGGTGCTCTGCCAGTGCGGCAACCCCGGCGGCGATCCCACGGACGGGCCCACCGACGGCCCCACCCAGGAGCCCACGGACAGGCCCGCCGACAAGCCCACGGAAGGACCCACGGAGGGACCTGCGGAGGAGGTCCCCGACCCCGTCACCGCCGGCCTCTATGTGCCCTTTGTCACGGCGGATGAGGACTTCATCCGGGGGACCGACGTGTCCTCGCTCCTTTCGGTGCTGAATTCCGGGGCCCGGTTCAAGGACTGGGACGGCAATTCCCTGGGGGAGAGCGTGGAGGAGAACGGCGCGGGCTTTATGAAGCTCCTTGCCGAGGCCGGCTGCAACTGGGTGCGCCTACGGATCTGGAACGACCCCTATGACGAGAACGGAAATGGCTACGGCGGCGGCAACAACGATCTTGCGTCCGCCGTCACCATGGGCAAGTGGGCCACGGACGCGGGGATGCGGGTGCTCATCGACTTCCACTACTCCGACTTCTGGGCCGACCCCTCAAGACAGCTGGTACCCAAGGCCTGGGAGGGCATGGACATCGACGAGAAGACCGCCGCCCTGGGCGCTTTTACCACCGACAGCCTCAATACCCTGCTGGACGCGGGGGTGGACGTGGGCATGGTCCAG
>CANQZF010000046.1 GCA_947628265.1 uncultured Oscillospiraceae bacterium | reverse complement strand
CGATCTCATGTTACAATGATCCCGGAGCTTTCTACATAGTGCAGTGATCTTTTTTGAGATTTTTTTTGAAAAATATTTGGAGGAGCGGCATGGAGAAAAAGAAAACGCCCGGACTCACTGTAACGGAGGAGCCGGGCGGGATGATACGAAAGCGGTTATTGGATTTTGACGGGACTTTACTTTTGGACGAGACAGTACTGCCCCATGACGACCTGATCCGTTTTACGGACAGGACGTTAAAGGAATATATGCGGCAGCTCAATGAGATTGAGATGCACAGCCTCTTTAAAGAGTCGCTGGACGTTTCGGAGTTGGATTACCGAGACGCGGTTGCCAGATGCTATGCCGTGGCGGACAGCTTCCGGGAGGACTTCCCCGAAGCGTATTTCTTCACGAGCTCCGCGTTGGACAGAGCGTTAAGGAACAGGGACGACGGCAGTGCCCTGTTCCTGCTCCAGAACGGTATGCGGATGATGGATGCGGCGCGGACGCTGTACCTCACTCGTGTGCGGATGCGCAACGTCATGGAGGTGTGCTTCGGCAACACGGAGGGTATGACGCAGCGGGAGCGTTGGGAGCACACTGTCGGCATCTATCCTCAACTTCGCAACTACGGATTTTCTGTGGACGGGAACGAGGAGCAGAGCGTCAGTGAGCATGAGGTCAAATCTCTCATGGAGCTATATATCTTTGAACTCTGCGCGGTTTTACGTTCCAGTAAGCGCATCGCCCGGTGCCAGTACTGCTGGCGGTACTTCGTACCGAAGACGAACAAGAGGACCGACTACTGTGACCGCAAATGGAGCGGCGGGGGTACCTGCAAAAAGAGAGGGCCGAACCTGAAGCGCAAGGACGGTCCCGCCGAGGACAAATATCTTCTCGCCTTCAAGCGGCTTCGCGCCCGGTTTTATGAGCGTGAATACAGATATTACGCCACGGCTCCCGGCAAGACCGTCCCCGGCGGATACAAGGACTGGATTGAGGAGGCCTGCGAGGCCAGAGACGAGTATGTAGAGGGCAGGATCACCGGCGAGGAGCTTTTGAACCGCATCAACCCGGAGGAGGAGCCGCTGGAAGCCGAGTTGGAGCCGGAACCGTTCTCCCTTCAAAAGCGCCTTTCCCTCACCCCCTGGGACGAGCTGGTGGCACGCGACATCTCCTTTGATCCCCGGCGTCATTTTGAGGCCATGCAGTTCATCGACCTTGGCGAAGAGAACCCGCAATGGATGATCATCACCGCGAAGGAACGGGAGCTGGACGCCAAGCAGGGGAAGGTGAGTTTGAGGGAGAAGTACAAGAAATAGGAGTGAATATATAAAAATGCTCTCGAAGTTCGAGAGCGTTTTTTGTGTTAGGCCCACGCCAGGATCTATTAGTGGTGTGTTTTTTTGTTCCCTCCGTCAAAAAATTGACACCGAAATAAAATTTACTCCATTTTTTATAAATTACCCGTCTGCTACAATTTAACCATAAGACCGGGGAGACCCGGAAAAATGAATTGAAAGGCGGATATTTATGAAAAAGCTCATCGCGATCATCCTTGCGCTGACGCTGGCGCTGGCGCTCGTCGCCTGCTCCAATAACGGAGACAGCAAAGGGAACGACACTTCTTCCGGGAGTAACGAAACCAACGGAAACGACACCTCCAACGGCGAGGATACCACCGGCAGCCAGTACAAGTCCGTTGACAAGATCGTCCTCTGGACCCTCTCCAACGATCTCAAGCAGTTTGCCGAGCGTTACACTGAGCTGACCGGCAACGAGGTCGAGGTCGTGGTCTTCGACTCCGCGGACTTCGCCACCAAGATCAACCAGACTTTGGGCACCAAGAGCAAGGACGTGGACGTGTTCGTTGGCGAGCCTCAGATGCTCCCCAACTTCTTTGAGGCGGGCTTCTCCGCCGACCTCTCCGCCTTGGATGAGCAGGTGAAGAGCAGACTCGTGGGCTATACATACGAGGCCGGCAAGGACGCTGACGGTGTCCTCCGTGCCATCAGCTATCAGGCCTGCCCCGGCAGCGTGATCTATCGCCGCGACATCGCCAAGGAGGTCTTTGGCACCGACGATCCCGATGAGATCGGCAAGCTGTTCGCCTCCTTCAGCTCCATTGAAGACACCGCCAAGAAGCTCCAGGAAAAGGGCTACACCATCTTCGGCGACACCGGCGCTCTCCGCTGGTTCTCCAACAGCTCCTCCCCCTGGGTCAATGACAAGGGCGAGATCATCGTCGATCAGGACCGTCTTGATTACTTTGACTGCGCCGTTGAGCTCTATCAGAAGGAATATGTGGCCTTCGCGCCCGAGTGGTCCGCCGCATGGTACGCCTCCATGGCCGGCCCCCTGCCCATGCACGCCGAGTGGAGCGCCGTTGATGAAGTGGCCGGCAACCCCACCACTCAGATCTTCTCCTATGTAATGCCCTCCTGGGGCGCCCTCATCGTCCGTGACAACGCCGGCGACAACAAGGGTCTCTACGGTGTGTGCAGCGGCGTGTGCAGCTTCTTCGGCGGCGGCACGTTCCTGACCATCAACGAGTACAGCGCACACAAGGAGGCCGCCCAGCAGTTCATCGAGTTCTGCACGCTGGACGACGACACCGCCCGCTGGTGGCTCGATGCCTCCAACGGCGACGTGGTCAGCAACCTGGCTGTCCTTGAGGAGAACAGGAATTACGAGAACGAGTCCTTCGGCAATCAGAAGACCTACGATTTCTTCATGGGCGAGATGGATAAGATCGACTACAGTCTGGTCACCGGCTACGATGACGCCTGCAAGGACGCCTTCGGCGCGGCTATCATCTCCGTCCAGCAGGGCGAGGCCACGAAGGAGGAGGCCCTGAAGAATTTCTACGATCTGGTCATCGCCACCTATCCCGAACTCAGCATTCCCGCTGACGCTCCCATCAATCAGTAATCGTCGGAACATCAAAAGTGTGATGTTCTGAGCATCGCAGGGGCGGGGCCCAAGGCTCCGCCCCACGAAAATAATGATTATTGAAAGGCGGGAGAGCATGGCGGTCAAGGTAAAAAAGGAAGAGACAAACGCCGTCGTAAAACCCCAGGGCGGCCTTGCGGCACGGCGGGACAGAAAGGGCATCCTTTTCTGTATCCCCTTTGTCATAACATTTCTTATTTTCAACATCTATCCTGTTTTCCGCACCCTTCAGATGAGTTTTATGAGCTACAAGGGCTTCGGAAAAGAGACGTTTATTGCGTTTGACAATTACAAGAGAGCTTTTAAAGACACTTTCTTTTGGGACGCTTTCCTGAACACGCTGAAAATGTGGGGCGTCAACATCGTCCTTCAGCTGGGACTGGCGCTGCTGCTGACGATTATCTTCAACGACATGAAATACAGGATGCGGGGCCTGAGCATCTTCCGCGCCCTGTTCTACCTCCCCAATCTCATCGCCTGCACCTCCGTGGCGTTCCTCTTCAAAACGCTCCTTGACTGGCGGTTCGGCACGGTCAACCAGATCCTTCTGGACGCCGGGATCATATCCGCGCCTGTCAACTGGCTCACCGGCGAGGGACTGACGGCTCAGATGGTGGTAGGCGTGGTGGGCGCCTGGATGTGGTTCGGCAACAGCTTTATTATGCTGATGGCCGGCGTCCAGGGCATTGATCGGTCATATTTTGAGGCGGCCACCATCGACGGGGCCGGTCGGTGGAAAATGTTCACCAAGGTCACCATGCCCCTTCTCCGGCCCATCATGCTCTATGTGGCCGTGACGAGCCTGATCGGCGGTCTTCAGCTCTTCGACCTGCCCTATCTTCTCTCCGGCACAAAGGGCCAGCCGGGGCGGTCCCTCTTCACGGCGGTCTTCTATCTCTACGATATGGCCTTCAACAAGAATCAGATGGGCTACGCGGCGGCGCTGGCGTTTGTGCTGTTCCTGATCATCTCCGTCTTCTGCGCCATAGCCTTTAAGCTCATGAACAGGAAGGAGGACTAAGCATGGAAAGGGTAAAGACAAAGACGGCGAAAAGCCTTTTGTATCTGTTCCTTATCCTCCTGTCGGCGCTCTGCTTTACTCCCTTCTATCTGATGCTGGTAAACGCCACGCGCTCCGGCAACGAGATCATGACCAGCTTCACGCTCGTTCCCGGCGGGAGCCTTGCGGAAAACTGGAAGCTGGTCACGGAGAACATGAGCCTTGGACGCGGCTTTTTGAACAGCATTTTCCTGGCTGTCTGCAACACGGTGCTTGTATCCTATTTCTCCGCGCTGACTGCCTACGGACTGGCATATTATAAATTTCCGGGCGCCAAGGTCATCTTCACAGCCATGCTCATCTTTATGATGGTGCCCTCGCAGCTGAGCCTTTTGGGTTTCTATGACCTGTGCAACCAGTTGGGGCTCATCGACAGCTATATTCCCCTGATCCTCCCCAGCATCGCCACTCCCGCCACGGTCTTCTTCCTCCGGCAGTATATCCTCTCCGTGATGCCGAAGGCGCTTCTGGAGGCGCCGCGTATCGACGGAGCCAGCGAGTTCAAAATCTTCCATAAGATCGCTCTGCCCATCATGGCTCCCGGCATCGCCACCATGGCCATCGGCTCCTTCATCGGCAGCTGGAACAGCTACCTCATCCCCATGCTCCTCATCAATTCCCCGGAAAAGAGACCCCTCCCCGTCATGGTCGCGGAGCTGTCCGCGGTCCGCGACATCACCACCAACCTGGGCGCCACCTATCTCGTCGTAGCTATCTCCGTAGTGCCCATCATGATCGCCTTCTGCTTCTTCTCCAAGTATATCATCAGCGGCATCTCCGCCGGAAGCGTGAAGGAATAAATTTTTTGGTGCAACCTGAGAGCTTTTATGGTAGAATATAGAACATACAATGTAACTATCACAAAGCGAGGGGGGCTCCCTTTGAAAAAATCATTTTGCTTCTTTTTCATTTTCATTATACTCCTCCAAACCCTGGCCGGGTGCGCTCAGACGCGCCCGGCCCAGGTCGTTTCCGAGGAGCCGGTGGAGCTTGACTGGTATGTGAACTTCAGCTGGTACAACACCACCTGGGGCGGCAACGCGGTCAGCGACACCATCACGCACAAGACCGGCGTCACCGTCAATTTCATCTCCCCGGAGGGCAGTGAGACGCAGACTCTCGACGCCCTTATCGCCGGGGACAAGCTCCCGGACATCATCACGCTGGGCTGGTGGGAGACACAGCTCAACGTGATCATAGACCGTGGACTCGTCTATCCCCTCAACGAGCTTGCGCAGGAATATGACCCGTATTTCCTGGAGGTCGCCGACCCCGACAGGCTGGCCTGGTACACGCGGGAGGACGGCAACGTGTACTGCTACCCCAATTCCTCCTATACCGTCAAGGACTATGAGGAGGGGCGCGGCGCGTCGTCAAATCAGACCTTCCTGGTGCGGAAGGACATCTATGAGGCCATCGGCTCTCCGGACATGACCACGCCCGAAGGCTTTGCCGCCGCCGTCCGGGCCGCCGCGGAGCGGTTCCCAGAGGTGGACGGAAAGCCCCTCATTCCCGTTGGGGCCCATGAGTTTACCGGCACGGGGTGCGACTCCTTTGACAAATTCCTCTTAAACTTCCTGGCCGTACCCTACGAAAAGGCCGGGAAATTTTACGACAGATACACCGACCCCGAATATAAGCGGTGGCTCTCCATGTTCCGTCAGCTTGGCGAGGAGGGGCTCCTGTCCAGCGACATTTTCATCGACAAGCGGGCGCAGATGGACGAGAAGATCCGGGACGGGCGGTATTTCTGCATGATCTACCAGCGCACCGACATTGCGGACATCGAGCGCGAGATATATGACGCGGACCCGGAGCGGGTCTATATCGCCGTGGACGGGCCGCGCAATCAGAACGGCGACGCCCACACCCTCCCCGGCACCGGCATCAACGGCTGGACGGTGACGCTGATCTCGAAAAACTGCCAGCGGCCCGATCTGGCCATCAAGCTCATGAGCACCATGATGAGCGAGGAGGGGCAGAAGCTCATCGCTCTTGGCGTTGAGGGCGAGAACTATACCATGGTGGACGGCAGGGCCGTGCTGACAGAGGAGACTCAGGCGCTCCTTGGCGGAAACTATATGGAATATTTGGCGACCGTCGGCGGCAACGACGCCTACTGGATGCTTCAGGATAACAGGATACAGGATCAGTGGAAGCCCCTGGAGATCGACCCTATCCGGCAAATGGAGGACTGGGCCCGGCCCTATACCTTCTACACCGGCCAGTACGACGTTAGCTTCACGCCCGGATCAGACGAGGCGGCGGCAAACGAGAAGATCGCCGCCATACACGGTGAAATGCTCCCCAGGCTCCTTCTGGCCGCCTCCCAGAAGGAATTTGAGACGCTGTGGCAGGAGTACGTTCAGCGCCGGAAAGCCGCCGGCCTTGAAGCGGTGCTGGAGGACAGCACGCGGCAAATGAACGAAGCCAAGATCCGGCTGGGCCTGGACTGAGCGGGAGGCGGCGCCATGAAAAAGTGGTTTACGCGGCTGAAGCTGAGCCGCCAAATCGCCGTCGTCTGCGGCGTGTTCCTGCTGATCCCCGTGCTGACACTCTATTACACCACCCTGCGCTCGGCCCGCGAGACCGCCATCGAGGCAAAGATACAGGAGGCCGAGACGAGCCGTGACCGCTTCATGGCTGAGGCGGAGCGTGTGGCGGAGCTGTGCAATATGTCCACCCAGGTCTTCCTCAATACCCCGGCGCTGACGGAGCATCTTTCGGCGCTGACGGTGGGACGGGAGCCTGACGCGCTGGCGCTTTTGGAATTTTACCGGGAGGATCTGTCAAGCCTTGAAAAGATCATCATCAGCAACCCGGATCTCTATCAGATCCGCGTCTACTCCACTGTTTCCGGCATCCATGAGATGATGCCCATTCTTTACGGGGCGGAGCGGATGGAGCGCCTGTCCTGGGCGGATAAGGAGCTGCCCTCCGGCTCCTGGGTCTTTGACTTTGACGATACGCTGTTCCCCAATCAGCCGGCGACGCCCCACATTTTAAGCCTCGTCACGGACATCACCTCCGAATACGGGAAGGTCGGCGTTTTGGAGACCTCCGTCCGTATGGACGAGGTGATGCCGGAGCTCTTTTCGGGCGATGAGGCAAGCTGGACAGTTCTCCTGAACGAAAGCGGGGATGTCCTGGCGGGGACGATCTATGTGGAGGCGGAGGAGCTGCCTCATATACCGCTCTCGGAGACGCCCGTCCGAACAAGGCTGGACGGGCGGCGAACGCTGACGACCCGAACGGCGGTCCAGGGGTCGGACTGCATATATCTTCAGGTGACGGACTTATCTGATATATACGCGGCGTCCCGCTGGCAGGCGCTCTGGCTGTTTATCGCCTTCGCTGCGGCCTTCGCGCTGATGACCGCCGTGGTATCGCGGCTCATTCGCCGGATGCTCCGGGGCTTTTACGGGGCCTTCGACGGCATCCGCGCCTTTGCCGCCGGGGACATGGACGCCACGGTGGAGGTCACCGACAAGGGTGAGATCGCCGACTTTGCCCGCGAGGCCGGCGGGCTTCTTGAGATGCTTCGTAAGACCCTGCGGGACAACCTTGAGCGGGAGGCCCAGATACAGAGGGCGGAGACAAAGGCCCTGCAAAACCAGATAAACGCCCACTTCATCTACAATGTGCTGGAGGCCATCAAGATGATGGCGGAGATTGACGAAAAATATGAGATAGCCGACGCGGTGACAACGCTGGGGAAGCTCCTTCGGTACAGCATGAAGCTGGAGGGCGGGAACGTGGAGCTTGGCCGGGAGCTTGAGTACATAAGGAACTACATCGACCTTATGAATCTGCGCTTTGACTATGTGATCACCCTCTACATGGACATCCCGGAGGAGCTTATGGGGCAGAAGATCCCCAAGATAAGCCTCCAGCCCATCGTCGAGAACGCCGTAGTCCATGGTGCGGCGGCCCTGGCGGCGGACAGCACCATAAGCCTGCGGGGTGAAATAGACCGGGAGTGCGGGCGTTGTACCATCAGTATCCGGGACGAGGGCGCAGGAATGGACGAGGGGGCGTTGGAGCGTCTAAAACGCCAGATCGCGGGCCTGGAGCCAACAAGCTCCGGTTCCGGCAACGGGATCGGACTGAAAAACGTCCATGACCGCATCCGCCTGTCCTTTGGCGAAGAATATGGCCTGAGAGTGGAATCGAAGCCCGGCGTGGGCACCACGGTGATGGTGGATCTGCCCTATCGGGAGCCTGAGAAAGTTGAGGGAGGTCAGACGTGAATACTGTGTTGATAGCGGAGGACGAAAAGCTCCTTCGGGCGGGACTACGGACTATGGTCAGCCGCTCCGGTGTACCGTATACGGAGATCCTGGAGGCCCGCGACGGGCAGGAGGCCCTTGAAACTCTGAAGTCCCGGCAGGTGGATCTCCTCATCACGGATATCCGTATGCCGAAAATGGACGGCATCGAGCTTGTATCCCGTATTCGTGACGAGCTGGACTACTCTCCCGCCGTCCTGGTGGTCAGTGGATACGACGATTTTTCCTACGCCGTGGAGATGCTCCGGAACGGCGCTCAGGATTACCTTCTCAAGCCTGTGGAGAGGGAACGGCTATACAACGCCATTCGGAAAGTCGAGGAGCAGATCGTAGAGCGCAACGCGGAGAAGGAGGCCCGTGAAAGGGAGTACCTGGACACCCTCCGCCAGCTTATGATGGAGCCCGACGCCAAGGGCGATGAATGGCGTGAAAGGCTGGCCCGATACGGCGGGGACTTCTTCTCCGGCCCTTACGTGGGCTTTTGCTCCGGAGAGGCCGGCGTAGTGATGCCCGACAGCGTATTGAAAATACGGGCTGTGGGCTCCGTCATCTTTTACGCCTCACCGGAGAGCGGAGCTAATTCGCTGGAGGGCAAGCTCACCCTTCCCATCGGAAAAAGCCGCGTCCATCGGGGACTTGAAGCCCTGCATCTGGCTTACCGGGAGGCACAGGATGCGTGGAAGGTGTCCTTCTTTACCGGCGATCTGCGTATGCCTCGGGAGAGCTCCTACAAACCCCTGAATGTCACAGCGGAACAGCTGGCGGGTCTTATCGGCCTTTCCAAGTGGCAGGACGCCTCCAGACTTCTCCGAAGCGAGTCGGTCAGGGTCGCCCACGGGGAGGCGGACCCTGAGGAATACGCGCGGCTTTGCGGGCGCTTTATGGAGCAGCTTGAAAAAACATACCCGGAGCTGATGGTGGACAGCAACGGAAAATTTGACGACCTTTGGAGCTTCGATACTATAAACCGTTATCTGAGGGAGCTGGAAAAATGGCTGGAGGAGCTGTGCGTCAGAACCTCGGCGGCCTTCTCCGATTTTGAGAACAGGCAAAAGATACGTCAGGCCGTCCAATATGTCCAGGCCCATTTCCGGGAGCCTCTGAACATGGCGGAGGTCAGCAACCGTGTGTCCATGAATTACTCGCTTTTCAGCACCCTTTTCAAGCAGTATACCGGCGTCAATTTCGTAAACTACCTTCAAAATCTCCGTATTGAGGAGACGAAGCGCCTTTTGGAGACTACGGATTGGCGCGTCTCCGAAATAGGCCGCCGCTCCGGCTTCACCGACGACAAGCATTTCCTCAAAACCTTCAAGTCCGTCACCGGCTTCTCTCCCACCGAGTACCGCAAATCCAGGCTGCTGCTGGAGAGAAAGGACGGGGAAGACGGCTGACAATGAAAAAGGATTTTCGCATTCATTTTGCCGATGAACAATTTGAGGAGCTTCGCCGCCGAATCAGCATGACAAGGCTGCCAGAGCCGATAAAGGGAGACAGCTGGTCACTGGGGACGGACGTGCAATACCTTTCATCGCTTCTTTCCTACTGGCGGGACAGCTACGATTGGAGACGGAAGGAGACTGAACTCAACCAATATCCGCAGTTTACCTGTGAATTGGATGGGGTGACGATCCATTT
>CANQZF010000045.1 GCA_947628265.1 uncultured Oscillospiraceae bacterium | reverse complement strand
CCTGCTCCAGGGTGGGGAGCCGCCCGCACAAAAGGAGGTACGCCACCTCCTCATAGCCGAAGGTGTCGGCGGCCCGGTGGGCGTTTACGATGTCCTCCACGTCGTAGCCCCGGTAGAAGAGCTTGCCCTCGTGGGGGACCCGCTGGCCGTCCTCGAGGTAGTAGCCCCGGACGGAGCCGATTTTGGATACGCCCGCCACCACGCCGGAGCCGTCGGCGTTACGAAGGCCCCGCTTTACGCTGTCGTCATAGGCGGCGGGGGAAATTTTGTACTCGTTCTTCAGCCCCTCGGTTATGAGCTGGGCGTAGTCCCGGGAGGCGGTCAATTCTGAATTCAAAAGAAAGCCTTCTTTCATTTTCGGAAGCCGTGAATACGGATAAAACCTTTTTATATAGTTCATATTATACTTTACCCTACTGAAAAATGCAAGTTTTAAAATAAAAAATTCACTTTTGGCCAAAGGGAGGGCCTGCGGACGCCTCACTTTTATGCAAAGAAACAAAGGCAGGGCTATTGAAACCCGGGGAAATTGCTGATATACTTTATAGAAGTAAATTATATGACGCTTTTGAGGTGATACCATGATCAAGCTCCACGACGGAGGGTACTTCTTAAACCCCTGCGGTCTTACGCCCGAGGAGGGCCGCCGCAGGACCATGACCCACGCCATTTTGACCGCCCACAACCGGGGGGAGGACGAGGCACGTCTGAGACTGCGCTTTGACAGCCTCATCTCCCACGACATAACCTACGTGGGCATCATCCAGACGGCCAAGGGGTCGGGCCTTCAGCGCTTCCCGGTGCCCTACGTCATGACCAACTGCCACAACTCCCTTTGCGCCGTGGGCGGCACCATCAACGCCGACGACCACGCCTTCGGCCTCTCGGCGGCCCGGAAGTACGGCGGCATCTTCGTGCCCCCCTCCTTCGCCGTCATCCACCAGTATGCCCGGGAGGAGCTGGCCGGGTGCGGGAAAATGATTTTAGGCTCCGACAGCCACACCCGCTACGGGGCCCTGGGCACCATGGGCGTGGGAGAGGGCGGCCCGGAGATCGTAAAGCAGCTTTTGGAGGCCACCTACGACATCGCCTACCCCCGGACGGTGCTGGTCTACCTCACCGGCGCGCCCAGGCGCGGCGTGGGGCCCCAGGACGTGGCCATCGCCCTTTGCGGGGCGGTCTACAAAAACGGCTTCGTCCTCAACTCCGTTCTGGAGTTCGCGGGGCCGGGCGTTGCCAGCCTCCCCATGGATTTTCGCATCGGCATCGACGTCATGACCACGGAGACGGCGTGCCTTTCCTCCATCTGGCAGACGGACGAGCGTGTGGAGGAGTATTACCGCGTCCACGACCGGCCGGAGGACTATAAAAAGCTGGAGCCGGGGGAGGGGGCCTACTACGACGCCTGTGTGGAGATCGACCTTTCCGAGATCGAGCCCATGATCGCGCTCCCCTTCCACCCCAGCCAGGCTATCACCATCCGGGAGCTGAAGGCGAACCTCACCGACATTTTGCGGGAGACGGAGAAGTCCGCCCGGGAGAAATTCAAGGGCAAGGTAAATCTGGACCTTCTCGGCAAGGTGAAAAACGGGCAGCTCCACGTGGACCAGGGCGTCATCGCCGGGTGCTCCGGGGGGATGTACGACAACATCGCCGAGGCGGCGGCCATTTTGGAGGGCGGCGGCATTGGAACGGGGTACTTCAACCTGACCGTCTACCCGCCCAGCCTTCCCGTCTGCATGGAGCTTATGAATAACGGCGTTACGCAAAAGCTCACCGCCCTGGGGGCGGTGATGAAGCCCTGCTTCTGCGGGCCCTGCTTCGGGGCGGGGGACGTGCCGGCAAACGGCGGCCTCTCCATCCGCCACTGCACCCGCAACTTCCCCAACCGGGAGGGCTCCAAGCCGGCGGAGGGCCAGCTCTCCTGCGTGGCGTTGATGGACGCGAGATCCATCGCCGCCACGGCGAGAAACGGCGGCGTCCTCACCGGGGCGGACGAGATCGATTACACGCCCCCGGAGAGCGTGGAGCGCAAATATGACCGCTCCCCCTATGAAAGCCGGGTCTACAACGGCTTCGGGAACCCCCACCCGGAGGAGGAGCTGCGCCTGGGGCCCAACATCACCGAGTGGCCCGCCATCCCGGCGCTTGCGGAGAACATCGTTCTGGAGCTGGCAAGCGTCCTCCGGGACCCCGTCACGACGACAGACGAGCTCATCCCCTCTGGCGACACCTCCAGCTACCGCTCCAACCCCTTGAAGCTTGCCACCTTCGCCCTCTCCCGGAGAGACCCGGGGTATGTGGCAAGGGCCAAGGAGATCGCCAAACGCGGCGCGGGCGCGCCCGACGGGGAGCTTTGTAAAGTCTATGAGGCTCTGGGCGTGACGGATGCCGAAAACACCGCCTTTGCCTCGGCCATCTTCGCCAACCGCCCCGGCGACGGCTCAGCCCGGGAGCAGGCGGCCTCCTGCCAGCGGGTGCTGGGGGGCGCGGCCAACATCTGCTACGAGTACGCCACCAAGCGCTACCGCTCCAACTGCGTCAACTGGGGCATCCTGCCCTTCAATTTAGATGAGAGTACCCAGTTCCCCTACGAGGTGGGCGACTACGTGTACGTCCCCGGCATCCGCCGCGCGGTTTCCGAGGGGGCCCGGGAGGTTCCGGCCAGGGTCCTCTCCGGCGGGGAGGTCCACGAGATCATCCTGAAGCTCCCGGAGCTTACGCAAAAGGAGCGGGAGATCATCCTTGAAGGGTGCCTCATGAATTGGTATGCCGCCAACAGGAAGAGAGGGTAATTCTATATGGCTAAAATCAAAATGAACCCCATCGTGGAGATGGACGGGGACGAGATGACCAGGATCATCTGGCAGGAGATCAAGGACGAGCTCCTGAGCCCCTTCGTAGAGCTGAACACCGAGTATTACGATCTTGGCCTCCCCAATCGGGACGCCACCGGCGACCAGGTGACCCTGGACGCCGCCGAGGCCGCCAAGCGGCTCCACGTGGCCGTCAAGTGCGCCACCATCACCCCCAACGCCCAGCGGGTGGAGGAGTATAAGCTCCACGAGATGTGGAAAAGCCCCAACGCCACCATCCGGGCGGCCCTGGACGGCACGGTCTTCCGGGCGCCCATCATGACGAGCCGCATAAAGCCCGTGGTCAGCACCTGGGAAGCGCCCATTACCATCGCCCGCCACGCCTACGGCGACGTCTACAAGGCCACGGAGTATAGGGTCCCCGGCCCCGGAAAAGCGGAGCTTCTCTTCACCGGCGAAAACGGGGAGAGCTTCCGGAAAACCGTCTATGACTACGAGTGCCCCGGGGTTTTGCAGTCTATGTTCAATAAGGACAGCTCCATCGAGGCCTTCGCCAGGTCCTGCTTTGAGTACGCTCTGTCCGTGCGTCAGGACCTGTGGTTCTCCACCAAGGACACCATCTCCAAGCAGTACGACCAGACCTTCAAATTCATCTTCCAGCGGATCTTTGACGCGGAGTACGCGGAGAAGTTCGCCGCCGCCGGCATCGAGTACTTCTACACCCTCATTGACGATGCCGTGGCCCGGGTCATCAGGTCTAAGGGCGGCTTTATATGGGCCTGCAAGAACTACGACGGCGACGTCATGAGCGACATGGTCTCCACCGCTTTCGGGTCCTTGGCCATGATGACCTCGGTGCTGGTCTCCCCGGACGGGAACTTCGAGTACGAGGCCGCCCACGGCACCGTCACCCGCCACTATTACCGGTACTTAAAGGGCGAGCAGACCTCCACAAACCCCGTGGCCACCATCTTCGCCTGGAGCGGCGCCCTCCGCAAGCGCGGGGAGCTGGACGGGAACACGGAGCTCTCGGATTTTGCGGACAGACTGGAAAAGGCCGTCCTCAACACCATCAACTCCGGCGTCATGACCGGGGACCTGGCCCTCCTCTGCCCCGACCCGGACGTCCAAAAGGTCACCACCACCGATTTCCTCAAAGCCGTCCGCGCTGAGTTGGAGAAATAAAAAGGCAGTATAAAAAAGGCCCCGCCGCTCTTGACAAGAAGGGCGGCGGGGGGTATAATACCTACAGAAGGGCTGGCCGGCAGCGGTTAGCTCACCTGGTCAATAGTTTTTATCCCACTGACCGTTCGGGGGCTAGCCGAGCGGTCAGTACGCATATGTGGGAAAAAATATTGTCCAGAGTATTATAAACGCCATTATAAAAACAGCGGTAATAAGTATCTTGAACAGCATCTTTCGCACAACGCCTCACCTCCCTCCGCCGCAAACTGCGGGGAAAAGGTGAGCCAACCGCTTCAAGGGCAAGCCCTTCTGCTGAAAAGCATTATACGCCGCCGGTCAAATTATGTCAATAAAAAGCGGCCTTTCAAGCCGGTCTAAAAAAAGGCCCCGCCGCTCTTGACAAGAAGGGCGGCGGGGGGTATAATACCTACAGAAGGGCTGGTCCACAGCGGTTAGCCCACCATGTCAGTATTTTTTCCTATACTGACCGTTCGGGTGCCACCGAGCGGTCAGTACGCGTATGTAGGGAAAAATATTGTCCAGAGTATTATAAACGCCATTATAGAAACAGCGGTAATAAGTATCTTGAACAGCATCTTTCGCACAACGCCTCACCTCCCTCCGCCGCAAACTGCGGGGAAAAGGCGAGCCAACCGCTTCAAGGGCAAGCCCTTCTGCTGAAAAGCATTATACGGCATCGGTCAAATTATGTCAACAAAAAGCGCCTCAGTTTTTCGCGGCTTTGCCGCAGAACTGAGGCGTTTTTTATATTTTTAAAGGTCTACCGCAAAAACATCACGGGCTTGGGCTTCATCTTCACGCCGGAGACGAGGCCCATGGCGGCGTAGAGGGTGACGATGGAGGAGCCGCCATAGCTGAAAAAGGGGAGCGTCAGGCCGATGACGGGGGCGAGGCCGATGCACATGCCGATATTCTCCAGCGTCTGGAACGCCACCATGGCGGCCACGCCCATGCACGTCAGCGCCCCCAGGCGGCTCTGGGATCGGAGCCCCACCCGGACGCACCGGACGACGATGGCGGTGAGGAGGACCATGATGGCCACGCACCCCACGATCCCAAACTCCTCCCCGGCCACGGCGAAGATGAAGTCGGAGCTCTGGAGCGGGAGGATGCCCGTCTGGGTCTGCGCCCCCTTGTAGAGCCCCTGGCCGAAAAGCCCGCCGGAGGCGATGGCCGCTTTGGATAAATTTGTCTGCCACAGCACCCCCTGCCCCGTGGGGTCCACCTCGTTGGGGATGAAGATGGCCAAAATCCGGGTGCGGTAGTTGTCCGTCAGCAAGTAATACCAGATATAGGGCGAGGCCAGCGTCAGCGCCGCCAGCCCGCCGGCGATCCAGTAGAGCTTGAGGCCGGCGGTGAAAATCATGACGAGGAAAATAAAGAGGTACACCAGCGCCGAGCCGGTGTCGTTGGAGACGACGACGATGAGCCCGAAGTACGCAAGCAGCAGGGCGAGGAGGGAGAGCAGCGGCAGGGGCTTATCCAGCGCCCCCGCGTCCTTATATTTCGTCATCAGGTGCGCCAGCGCCACGATAAACACGATCTTCGTAAGCTCCGCCGGCTGGATGCCGATGCCGGCGAAGCGGATCCACGCCCTGTTGCCGCCCACGTCGCTGCCCAGCCACCGGAGAGACAAAATGAGCCCCAGCGCCAGCACCGTCAGCCCCTTCCACCGGGCCACGATGATGTCGATGTCCACAAGGGAGAAGACGAGATAGAGCCCCAGGCCGATGACCACCGCGCCGATCTGGACGTATATCTGGCTTGCCGAGCCCGAGCTGCGCGAGGCGCTGGAGATGAGCAGGATGCCGAAGACGGTGGAGATAAGGCACAGCGAGAGCAGAAACGAGTCGGACCTTTTTAAATAGTCCCCTGCGGTCTTGAGAAATTTTTTCACACAGATCACCAAAGATAAAATTGAGGTGTACTATTCCAATATAAAACTATTTTACCACGTTTTCCCCGAAAGGTAAAGGGATTAACGGTAATAAAATATCTTGCTAAAAATCCCGCGCGAATTTTCCAGAGCCGGAAAATTTCTCTTTCGTTTTTCGGGAGAATGTGCTATACTAACGAAAGCGTGAAAGCGGAATGGAGGCGCGGGATGAGAAAGGTCAGTTCACGATCTGAGGCCGACACTGTCCGGGCGGGCCGGGAGCTGGCGGCGTCCCTGCGCCCAGGAGACGTGGTGGCGCTCTATGGGGAGCTGGGGGCGGGAAAGACCGCCTTCATCCGGGGCGTGGCCAGGGGCCTCGGCATCGACGAGCGGGTCTCCAGCCCCACCTTCACCATCGTCAACGAGTACCCGGGGGCCGTGCCGCTTTTTCACTTCGATATGTACAGGCTCGCCTCCTCCGACGAGCTTTTCGAGATCGGCTGGGAGGACTACCTCACCCGGGGCGGCGTGTGCTGCGTGGAGTGGAGCGAAAATGTCTCCGACGCCATCCCGCCGGAGGCTGTCCGGGTGGAAATTTCCAAAACCGGCGCGGAGAGCCGGGAGATCTTGATTTCCGGGGAGGGGAGCGCGTGAGAATTCTTGCCATCGAGTCCTCGGCCCGGGCCGCCAGCGTGGCCGTCAGCGAGGACGGGGCCCTTGTGGGGCAGTATTTTCAGGCAAGCGCCCTCACCCACTCCAGGACGCTCCTCAAAATGGCGGAGGACCTCCTTTCAAACCTGGAGCTTTCCATGTCGGACGTGGACGCGGTGGCCGTGGCCAGGGGCCCGGGGTCCTTCACCGGCGTGCGCATCGGCGTGGCGGCGGCCAAGGGCCTTTGCTGGGGCGCGGACAAGCCCTGCGTCGGCGTCTCCACCCTGGAGGCCATGGCCTGGCAGGGGGAGGGGCGCGGGGATGTCGTTATCTGCCCCGCCATGGACGCCCGGAGGGGGCAAATCTACAACGCGCTCTTTCGGTTTGAGGGCGGTAAGCTCATAAGACTGTGCGAGGACCGGGCCGTCGCCCTGGACAACTTGGTCACGGAGGCAAAAAATCGCGGCGTCCCCTATTTTTTTGTTGGAGACGGAGCGAAACTGTGCTATAATAGGTTCCTGGAGGAGGGCCTTGCGGCCGTTTTACCGCCGGAGCCCCTTCTCCTGCAGACCGCCTGGGGCGTGGCCAGGGCCGCCCGGGGGAAGACCCCGGAGCCGGGCTTCGATCTTACGCCCAACTATCTGCGCCTCTCCCAGGCGGAACGGGAGAGACTGGCGAAATTACAAAACCAATAAAAATACAATAAATAAATTATTTACGGAGGATAAAATCATGGCTGAGCTTCACGTACTGGACCACCCCCTTATCCATCACAAGCTTTCCGTGCTTCGCGACAAGAACACCGGCGTCAAGGAATTCCGGGAGATCGTGGGCGAGATCTCCACCCTCATGTGCTATGAGGCCACCCGGAACCTCCCCACGGTGGAGACCACGGTGGAGACCCCCGTCGCCCCCGCCCGTGTGCGGACCCTGGGCGACCAGAAGATCACCATCGTCCCCATTCTCCGCGCGGGCCTGGGCATGGTGGACCCCATGCTGAAGCTCCTGCCCTCCGCCAGAGTGGGCCACATCGGCCTCTTCCGGGACCCGGACACCCACGAGCCCATCAAGTATTACTGCAAGATGCCTGACGACATCGCCCAGAGCGCCGTCTTCATCGTGGACCCCATGCTGGCCACCGGCGGCTCCGCCTCCGCCGCCATCGACTTCATCAAGGAGTACGGCTGCAAGTCCGTCACCCTGGTGGACATCATCGCCGCCCCGGAGGGCGTGGCCGTCATCCGCCGCGACCACCCGGACGTGGACATCTACGTGGCCGCCGTTGACGAAAAGCTCAACGACCACGCCTACATTGTCCCCGGCCTCGGCGACGCCGGCGACAGGATCTTCGGGACGAAATAAAGGCCAAAGTGAAATAAGATCAGCATCTCAAAACACCGTACGGGCCCCTTTGCGGACCTGTACGGTGTTTTTTAATGCTGCTGTCGTCCAACGCGCCATGTCCACGTATGGGCGGCCTCTCTTGGCCGCCCGAAAAGGTAGGATGACGCAGCGATGAAGATAATTTGACGCGCTTTCCGAAAAAGGTTTTCGCCGCGCAAGCGCGCGGCGAAAAATTTGCTCATGCGGCGAAGCAGCAAACCTTATTATTTCACCGCCGTCTTTTCCAGCTCCTCGATGGCGATGCTCTTGTCGTGGCGGATGGGCTTCCAGCGGACGCGCATGAAGAGGGAGACGATGGAGACGGGCACGCCCGTCAGGGCGAAGAAGGGCCACAAAAGCACGTAGAGGAGGAGCTTTCCCGCCCCGCACCGGATGTGGCGGCGCTCCCGGAGGACCACCAGCGCACCCTCCGCCACGATCCCCAGCCACGAGACGGCCAGCGCCGACAAGAGCCCCGGCAGGGCGGCGAAGGGCGCGGTCAGGGCCTCCAGCGGGGCCTGGGCCGCCAAAAGGCCGCTTATGAACTTGGCGACGGAGTAGATAACGGACGCCAGGGCCGAGATGAGGGAGTAGGGCAGTATGTAAAAGAGCATATCGTAGCAGGAAAATTTCCGCTCCCTTGAGGTGAAGATCCCCCGGATGAGCTGGGGGAAGAGGAGAAAGAAGCACGCCAGTCGCCCCTTGGCCCAGCGGAGCCGCTGGCGGAGCATGACGGGGACGGTGTAGGGCTGCTCGTCGTAAAATTCCGCCGCCTCGCAAAATTCGATCCTCACGCCCCGGGCGATGCCGGAGAGGCACAGCTGCGTGTCCTCCGTCAGGCACGTCCAGTGCCAGCCGTCCCGCAGAAGCCGGGAGGACATGGCGTAGCCGGTGCCGGCGATGTGGGTGCTGAGTCCCAGAATGGCCCTGGGGCGGTGCATGGAGACGGTGGCCTCGTAAAAGTGGATCCCATAGGAGGCGGAGATGAAGTTGGTGTCGAAGTTTTTGATGTTCCGGTACCCCACGGCGATGTCGCCCGAATGGTCGAAGGCCCGGTTCAGCTGGGAGATGAAATCCCGGGCCAGCAGGTTGTCGGCGTCGAAAAAGAGGTAGGCGTCCACGCTTTCGATGCCGTAGTCCCGGCGGATCTGCTCAAAAAGCCACTCCAACGCCCAGCCCTTCCGGGCCCTTTGCGGGTCGTGCCGCTCGTAGACCCGGGCCCCGTAGGAGCGGGCGATGTCGGCGGTGCCGTCCGTGCAGTTGTCCGCCACCACGTAGACGCGAAGGAGCGCGGGGTCGTAGTCCTGGGCGCGGATGCTCTCCAAAAGCTTTCCGATGACCCGCTCCTCGTTTCTGGCGGCGATGACGATGCCGTAGGTGTGGAGCTTTTTCGCCTCCGGATATGTTTTGCCCTTGGAGAAAAAGCCAAGGATATAAAAGACGACTCGGTAGGCCACGAGGACGGTGTACACCGTCAGCAGGACCGAGCCCAGCTTTCCCATGAATTCCATACGCTCCGCGCGCTCCCGGTTTCCTTGAAATCGGTACTGATTATATAATAGATATTCCGATTTTGCAACTGTTTTGCCCCCGGAAAAACCGCCCCGCCGCCTTAAGAATTTCTTAACCGTTCGCCTGATTTTTTCTTAACCGCTTCTCTGGTATGATTTATTCGAAAATCACCGGGGAGGGACGGCTATGTCTATACTGCGATACGTCAATACAGCGATCTCCATTCTCTTTTTCGCCTGCTATTTCTATCAGCTCATCTACCTCATCATCCCCCTTGTGAAGCGGGACAGGCCCCACACGCCGGAGGTCCTCCACCGCTACGCCGTGCTCATCGCCGCGCGAAACGAGGAGGCCGTCATCGGGAACCTCATCGAGTCCGTAAACGCCCAGGACTACCCGCGCGAGCTTGTCACCGTCTTTGTGGCGGCGGACAACTGCACCGACGCCACGGCCCAAAGGGCCCGGGAGGCCGGGGCGGTGGTCTACGAGCG
>CANQZF010000044.1 GCA_947628265.1 uncultured Oscillospiraceae bacterium | reverse complement strand
TTTTTGTTTTCGTCCCCACTATACAGCCCCGGAGCATACAACCAGCCGCGAACGCGCATCATTTTCCACAATTTTTTGCATCAAAACCGCATACCCTCTCCCGGCGGGGGGGGGTAATTGGCGAAAAATGGTCCTCCCTTTGGCGCAAAGGCCTTGCGTCAAAGGGAGGGGGAGTGTATAATAAAATTTAATATGATTGGGGGTGACGCCGATGGAGATACGAAATACCCGGGAGCGGGACCTGCCGCAGGTCCTGCGGATCTATGACGACGCCCGGGCATCGCTTCGGGCCCTGGGAATCGACCAGTGGCAGGACGGGTACCCGGAGGAGCGGGACATACGGCGGGATATGGAGGACGGCGTCAGCCGGGTGGTGGAGGAAAACGGCGTTGTCGTCGCCACGGCGGCGGTCTACGTGGGGCACGAGCCCACCTACGACGTGATTTACGACGGAAAATGGCGGACGGAGAGCGAGACCTACGGCATCCTCCACCGCATCGCCGTGTCGCCGGAGGCCAGGGGCAAAAACGTGGCCGGGGCACTCTTCGACTATTGCGCCCAGCTTTCAAGGTGCGCGGGCGTCACCAGCCTCCGGTGCGACACCCACCGGGGGAACACGGTGATGCGCCACACATTGGAGAAGAACGGCTATGCCCTTCGCGGCGTCATCTATCTTTTGAGCGGCGCGGAGCGCGTGGCATACGAGAAGAACCTTTAAGGAGGAGCGGGATATGAGCAAGAGCGCCTTGAGGAAAAAAGTGGAGAAAAAAATCGCCCAGGCGGTGAACAACTACATGGGTACCGGCCTTGCCCAGGAGGAGAACACCGCCGAGGGCGAGCGCTACGTCACCCCCGGTATGCCCGAGGCCGTCCGGGAGCTGGCGGGGGAGGGCATCGTCCTTCTGAAAAACGAAAATAACACCCTGCCCGTAAGGCCGGGGGAGACCGTCTGCGTCTTCGGACGGGTCCAGCACGACTGGTTTTACGTGGGCTACGGCTCCGGCGGCGACGTCCACCCGCCCTACTGCGTGGACCTCTTCGCGGGGCTCACGAACGCGGGGATTGCCTTTGACCCGAAGCTCCGGGCCCTCTACGACGAGTGGCGCGAGAGGCCGGAGAACGAGGCGGAGCACGGCTACTGGGGCCACTGGCCCTACTCCCACCCGGAGATGCCGCTGACGGAGGAGGTTGTCCGGGACGCTCGCACCAGAGGGGATATGGCCCTCGTCATCCTTGGCCGCGCCGCCGGGGAGGACCGGGAGAACCGCCTTGAGGAGGGCAGCTACTACCTGACGGCGGCGGAGCGGGATATGCTCCAAAAGGTCACGGCGGCCTTTGACCGGGTGGCGCTTTTGATGGACTGCGGCAATATTATCGACATGTCCTTCACGGAGGACTACCCCATCGGCGCCGTGCTCTACGCCTGGCAGCTGGGGCAGGAGAACGGTAACGCCGTGGCGGACGTGCTCTCCGGGCGCGTCTCCCCCTCGGGGAAGCTCTCCGACACCATTGCCCGCAGCTACGAGGACTACCCCTCCTCCGCCAATTTCGGGGGGAAGGATTTTAATAACTACGCCGAGGACATCTACGTGGGGTACCGGTACTTTTCCACCTTTGCCCCGGAGCGGGTGCTCTGGCCTTTCGGCTTTGGCCTTAGCTACACAACCTTTGAGCTGACCCCCACCGGGGTCGCGGAGGGGGAGGGGACCTTCCTCTTTTCGGTGAAGGTCAAAAATACCGGCCCTGTCCCCGGAAAAGAGGTGGCGCAGCTCTACGTCTCCGCCCCCCAGGGGAGGCTGGGCAAGGCCAAAAGGTCCCTGGCGGGCTTTCAAAAGACCCGGCTTTTGGGGCCGGGGGAGGCCGAGACCGTCCACATTACCGTCCGGGAGAGCGATTTTGCCTCCTACGACGACGCCGGGGTCACGGGGAATAGGGACTGCTTCGTCCTGGAGGCGGGGGAGTACCGCTTCTATCTGGGGACGGACGCCACGGCGGACAGGGAGGTCTATTCCTATGCCCTCCCGGAGACGAGGGTCGTGGAGCGCTGCCACGAGGTCTGCTCGCCGGAGCGGGGGAGCGCCTTTAAGGCCCTCTACCCCTCCGGCTCCTATAAAATTTCCGTCAGCCGCTCCGGCCCGGAGCTCCCGGCGGCAAAGATCGCCGTGGGGACCCGGGACCTCAAGGAGCGCATCCTTCAAAATCTCCCGGAGGAGATTCCGCCCACGGGGGATGTGGGGATCCGGCTTTCGGACGTGAAGGCGGGGAAAAGTACGCTGGACGCGTTTATCGCCCAGCTTTCGGACGCCGAGCTCGCGGACCTCACCCGGGGAGAGGGGGCCATGGGCTCGGCCCTCGGCACCGCCGGGAACGCCGGGGCCTTCGGGGGAATCACCCAGTCTTTGCGGGATATGGGCATCCCGCCGGTCATCACCGCCGACGGCCCCGCCGGCCTTCGAATCGCCAAATATACCACGCTCCTGCCCTGCGGCACGGCCATCGCGTGCTCCTGGGACCCGGAGCTTGTGGAGCGGGTCTTTTCCAAGATCGGGCAGGAGCTCCGCCACTTCGCCATCGACGTGATGCTCTCTCCCGGGGTGAACATCCACCGGGACCCCCTTTGCGGCAGGAACTTCGAATATTACTCCGAGGACCCCATGCTCTCGGGCCGCACCGCCGCCGCCGCTGTGCGGGGCATCCAGTCCGCCGGGGCCTCCGCCTGTCCCAAGCACTTCGCCTGTAACAACCAGGAATTTAACCGCAACCAGAACGACAGCCGTGTCTCCGTCCGGGCCCTGCGGGAAATTTACCTCAAAAACTTTGAGTACTGCGTCAAGGAGGGCCGCCCCCGGAACCTCATGACCAGCTACAACAAGATAAACGGCGTCTGGAGCCACTATAATTACGATCTGGTCACCACGGTCCTGCGCGGGGAGTGGGGGTATGAGGGCAACGTCATCACGGACTGGTGGATGCGTCGCGCCAGAAGCCCGGAGTTCCCGGACCTGGAGGACAACGCCTACCGCACCCGGGCCCAGGTGGACGTGCTGATGCCCGGGGGCCTCAGCCAGACGGAGCGGGAGTACAAATTCGACGCCGCGCACTTAAAGACCCTTGGCGCCCCGGAGGGCCTCACACGCGCCGAGCTTCAAAGATCGGCCCGGAACGTGCTGAAGGCCGCGCTTTTGAAGATGGAATAAAAATTGCGCCCTTGAAGATCAGGAAATAGACATATTTGTCCTTTCGTGTCGTTCGGCTTTTTACGCTCCGCTGTTATACTCAAGGTACAAATTCAAACGGAGGTATAAAACCATGAACACAGACAAAATTTACGCCGAGGCCATCGTAAACGAGTACTCCAAGAAGAGCGAGTCGAAGGTGGTGGCCCTCAAAAAGCTGGACCGGGCGGCGAAGCTGCCCGCCCTCATCTTTGCCTACGCCTTCGGGATCGTAAGCGCGCTGGTGGCGGGAACGGGCATGTGCCTCTCCATGGGCGTCATCGGGGCGGGGAGCGCCGCGACGACGGCGGTCGGCATCGCCGTCGGGGTCCTGGGATTTGTGGGCACGGCGGTGAATTACCCGCTCTACAAGCGGATCCTTCAAAGAAGAAAGGACAAATTCGCCGGGGACATCATTAAGCTAGCGTCCCAGATCGCGGACAGCGATAAGTGAGGCAAAAGCGCAAAAGAGGGAGGCGGGGCCGATGAATAAGCCGGAGAGCAAATATTACGCCACAGCCGCCCGGATGGACGAGGCGCTCATCGAGTGCCTGGAGAAAAAGGACTTCGAGTACATCACGGTGAAGGAGATCTGTGAAAAGGCCGGGGTCAACCGCTCCACCTTCTACCTCCACTATGAGACTGTCGCGGACCTGCTCAACGAGTGCATCGAGTACACCAACGACAAGTGCTTCCGGCGCTACTCCTCGGAGCTTACGGACGTGGAAAAAAGGCTCCGCTCGGGGCGGTCGGGGGACATCATCTTCATCTCGCCCGCGTATTTAAGGCCCTATCTTGAATTCGTCCGGGAGAACCGGCGGCTCTATCAGGTGGTCCTGCGGCACCAGGAGATGTTCCACACCCAGGGCACGTTCCGAAAGCTCTTTGAGAACGTCTTTTCCCCGGCGATGGACAAATTTCATTTCCCGGAGCGGGAAAAGGCGTACATCATCCATTTCTATCTCGGCGGGATCACCTCCGTCGTCCTGGAGTGGCTGAGGAGGGACTGCGAGGACCCCATAGACGAGATCATTTCCGTCTGTATGCGCTGTACCGTCCCGGAGGGGACCGCAAGCGGAGGCGGGGAGAGGGGAGAGGCCAATGGCGCGGCTGGCGCGTCTTCGGGAGCTTAAAAACGACAGGGAGCAGCGGGCCAGGGCCCTTTTGTACTTCACCCTGGCCGTCAACCTGGCCTACGCCCTCTTGCAGACGGTCAACGGCATCGCCGCCCGGTCTGTCTGGGCGGGGACGCTGGCGTTTTACTACCTGACCCTCAGCGCCATGCGCTTTTCCCTGCTCTTTGGCCACAAAAAGGCGGACGAGGGGAAGAAATGGCGGAAATACAGAGGCTGTGCCTCTATTATGCTGCTTCTGAACTTCGCGCTTTTGGGCATCCACTGCGTCACCGTCTACATGGGGCACACCATCGAATACCCCGGGTACATGATCTACGCCATGGCGGCGTACACCTTTTACGCCGCGATCATGGCGGTGAGGAACGTTGTGGTTTTCCGAAGGCTGAGCGACCCCATCCTCTCCGCCGGGAAGGCCGTCTCCCTGGCTGCGGCGGCCATTTCCGTGTATTCGCTGCAATCGGCCATGATCTCCGCCTTCGGCGACGGCGACTCCCCGCGCTTTCGGCACGTGATGGGCAACTGCGTCGCCGCCGCCGTCTTCGTCCTCATCTCCGCCATGTCGGTCTACATGATCGTAAGATCAACGAGAGCCATAAAAAACGCCAAATAAACGCCAAAAGGCGGACCTTCAGGTCCGCCTTAAACTTTTATGTCCCAATTCCCTTTTGTGTTCCCGGAGTATCTGATCCATGCCTAGGGAAATATTTATCCAAAGGTGTATAAAAAATTTCCCGCCAGCATAATTGCTGACGGGTTATCAAGCAAAAATACGTTTCCGCTCACTGAAACAACGTGGCGCAGCCAAATCGTCCGTCACTGTCGCGTACCGTGACGTCCACCTGTTTCCATTTGTCTGCGTCCTGGGGAACAGAAGCCTGGAGCAGATACGCAGTCAACAGGCCGGTATCCTCGCCGGCATACTCTTGTACCCGGTTGAGCGTATATATCTCGCTTTGCTGCCCATCGACCAGAACGGTAACGTCGCGTTTGTCAAGCTCCGGCGCGATGTCGTGAGCGCGGGCTTTAAACTTCCGCAAACTCATTGGACGAAAATAGACCGTCAGGGCGTTCGCCGCCCCTTTGACATGAAAAGCGTGCAGTCCGTAGACCTCCACCGCGTCAATACGTATGTCAAGCGTCAATTCTCCCCGCGCCGGGACGTCCTGCGCCCAGTATTCGAGATAGCGGTCGCCATACTCCCGGACGGCAGTCAGAAAAGGGTATACTCCATCCGGAACAGAGAGCGAGAAGTGTCCGGCCTCGTCGCTGACAGTTTCAAACAAAGTCTCAAACTGCTCATTCTTGATTTCAACGCAGACGCCAGGGAGGATCCTCTCTCTCCCTATCGTCGTACCACGAAGTATCGCCATGATTTCGTGCCTTCTTTACTTTTCAATTTGCAGGACCGCTGCCATCAGTGTTTTAATAGGAGACTACTGATATTTTTTTACGATTTTGACCGGGAACATAAAGTAGAATTGGGACACTTTTTTTAATCGTTCGAGATCATCTGATGAATGATATGCCGGTCCGTTTCGCGCATGCCCTCGCGGGCGATCTCGCTGACGGCCTGGATGGTGGCCTCCACGCCTCTGGCGGTGAGGCCGTCGCCGGACTTAAATTCACTGTCGTGCATGTACATCTGCATCCCCAGAAGCCCCGCCTCCACCGCCGAGGCGATCTTGGCGGCGCAGCTGGCCTTGGCCCCGTCGCAGAGCATCCCGGAGTTGATGGCCAGGGCGTTCACCACCGTGTGGGCGATCTCGTCGTACCGCCCGCCGTAGAGGTAGCACACGCCCGCCCCCGCCCCGGCCCCGGCGCTGGTGGCCCCGCAGTAGGCGGAGAGGCTCCCGATGCCCGTTTTCAGGTGTATGGTGACGAGGTTGGAAACGAGAAGCGCCCTATAGAGCATATCCTCACTGACCCCGCACTCCCCGGCGTAGACGATCACCGGGACGCTGGCGGTGAGGCCCTGGTTGCCGGAGCCGGAGTTGATGACCACGGGCTTTTCGCAGCCGTTCATCCGGGCGTCCGACCCGGCGGCGGCGTAGGCCTTGGCCCGGTTCTGGACGGAGTTGCCGTAGGAGCGGATGAGGATTTTCCCGATGCTGGCCCCGTAATTTCCCCGAAGCCCCGCCTCCACAATGTCCATGTTGAGCTCTATCTGGCGCTTCAGGGTGTCCCGGACGAGGGAAAGATCCACGGTGTCCGCGAACTCCACGATGTCCCGGATATTCAGCGCCTCGCGCTTCACGTCGGACTGCACCGCCTCCACGGTGAAGGGCTTGCTGAGAAGCACCTGGTCCCCGCGCTTGAGGCAGACCACATTCGTGTGGGTCCCCACGATCCGGGCGTAGGCGCTCTTTTCCCCCTTCTGAAGCGTCACCTCGATGTCGAAGGGACAGCCGGAGCCGGATTCCCGGACGTCAATGGCGGCCTTGGAGAGAAAATCGTCCATGCCGGAAAGCGCCTCCTCCGTGACGCCGGAGAGGACCTCCAGCTCCCGGGAGGCGTCGCCGCAGCAGATGCCCACCGCCACGGCCACCCGGAGGCCCTTGCGTCCGTTGGTGTGGGGGACAATGACCGATTTTACGTTTTTGATGATATTCCCGCTGACCGTGAGCTCCACGCTCTCGGGGAGCTCCCCCAGGGCCTCCCGCGCCAGGGCCCCGGCGTAGGCCACGGCGATGGGCTCGGTACAGCCCATGGCGGGGACAAGCTCCTCCCTTAAAATGGCCACGTAAGCCTCGGTGATCTCTCTACTGAGCATTGCGGTCCCTCCCGTATCTTTATGGATTTTCCCGTATCTCGCCGGTCTTGTAGGCCCGGACCAGGAGCTTTAAGTCCTCGATGAGCTCCCGGTTTGCCTGTCCCTCGTCGGTGTCCGCCACGGTGAGGCGGCGCTTTGATGTGTAGATATACTCGCTTTGAGAGGCGATGTCCTCGTCCTCGCTGACGGCCTTCTCGGCGCTCTCAAAGGGCTGGTGGGTGCGGAGCGTCAGGCCCCGGGAGTTGTAAACTAAGGTGTACCCGGCGATGCCGGTTTTTTCGTGGTAGGCCCTGCAGAAGCCGCCGTCGATGACGATGAGCCTCCCGCCGCCCTTGACGGGGCTCTCGCCCTCCACCGCCCGCACGGGGACGTGGCCGTTGACGATGTGGCTGCCCTCCCCGGTAAGGCCGAACTCCCGGAGGATTTTTTCGGCGGTGCCGGCACGATTGATAAGGTGGTAGTAGGGATTTTTGACCTCCCGGTGGGTCGCCTCATCGGCGATATACAGCCGCTCAAAGGTGGTCATGGCGCTGCGTCCGTAAATGGGGCTCAAACGCCCGCACCAGAGATACCAGAGGAAATCCTGCCCCGCCACACGCTCCGGGGATCCCTCCGGGGCGAAATACCCCTGCCTCGCCCGCCGGTCGCAGTAGTCGAAGAGCGCCCGTCCCGCGTATTCCCGGCCCTCAAAGGTCTCCTTCGCGAACTCTCCCTCCTCGGTCATGGGCACAGCCCCGTGGTAGAGGAGGTTTCCGTTGATCACCCGGTAGACAGACCCGGCGGAGTAGAGGAATTGGACGTGCTTTTGCAGGAGCTTGCTGTGCCGGAAGCCCCGGATGAGGTCCCGCAAAACCTCCCCCTCGCCCTCCGTGAAGGCTGTGGGATCGCCGGGGTCCACAGTGGGGAAGTCCCGGTCTAAGAGGGGATAGCGCGTCCCCGCCACGTCCACCGTGCCGTTTTCAAAGTCGATGCGGTTTATGTAGTCCCGCCCCGCCATCTGAAAATCCGGGTTCCGGGCGATGACGGCGGCCTCACTTTTAAGCATCATGACGGTGACGGCCTTGTGCATCTGGGCCACGCGCAGGAGCTTTTCCCGGGTGGCCGTGCTGCGCCCGTCGGCTTTTGGCATCCAGCGGGAGACGTCGGAGCCGCCGTAGACCTCCTGGGCGAAGTGCTCCAGCTCCCGAAGGCCGATACCGTAGCCGTGCTCCACCGTGTCCGTGTTGTTGTAGGCCAGCGTCGTCTTTAAAACCGTCAGCACGCAGACGGGGCTCCCGGCGGCGGCCCCCATCCAAACCACGTCGTGGTTGCCCCACTGGATGTCCACGTCGTGGTGCTCGATGAGCCGCTCCAGGATGTGGTCGGGCCGGGGGCCCCGGTCAAAGATGTCCCCCACGATGTGCAAGCGGTCCACCGCCAGCCGCTTTATGAGCTCGCAGAAGCGGATGATGTAGGGGTCGGCCCTGTGGTAGGTGATGATGGAGTCCACGATCGTCTCGTAGTAGAGCTTTTTGTCGTGGTCCTCAAAGTGGGCGTGCAGGAGCTCGTCCAACACATAGGCGCAGCTTTGGGGCAGGCACGAGCGCACATGGGCCCGCGTGTGCTTGGAGGAGACGAAGCGGCACAGCCGTATAAGCCGCATTAAGGTCACATGATACCACGCGTTTAAATCCTCCTGGGCCGCCTTCAAGGCCGGGAGCTTTTTTTCGGGGTAGTAGATGAGCGTCGCGAGGTCCGCCCGCTCGGGAAGGGACAGCTCGCCCTCAAAAACCGTGTCGATCTTCTCCCGGATGTACCCGGAGGCGTTATTGAGAATGTGGATAAACGCCTCGTTCTCCCCGTGGAGGTCGGACATGAAGTGCTCCGTCCCCTTGGGGAGACGCTGGACCGCCTCGATGCGGATGATCTCGCTGGCCGCCGCCGCCACGGTGGGGAACTCCCGGGCCAGCCGGGAAAGATACCGAAGCTCCTGACTGCTCTCCTGCACCGCAAAACACCCCCTTTTTCTTCTGATTATATACCGAAGCGCGTACAAATTCAATGACGGGATTAAATTTTTGGAAATCCCCCTTGACAGCGGGGAAGGGGGATGGTAATATAACTGTATTAACACAGTTAGTACAGTTAATACGCTTAATTTTGAGGAAGGAGGCGGTGAGGTGCTGAGACTGGATTACCGGGACGGGCGGCCCATCTACGAGCAGGTCCGGGACGGGTTAAGGCGGCTCATCATCACCGGCGCGATCCCGGCGGGGGACAAGCTGCCCTCGGTGCGGGCCCTGTCCGGCTCCCTTGCCATCAACCCCAACACCATCCAGCGTGCCTACGAGGCCCTGGAGCAGGAGGGCTACGCCTACACCGTGGCGGGGAAGGGGAGCTTCGCGGCGCTGCCCACGGACGTGAACGCGGGCCGGCGGGAGGAGCTTTTGACGCGGTTTGACGCCATCGCCCAGGAGCTTGAATACCTGGGCCTTGGGCGGGAGGAACTGGCGGAACGTATCTTAAAAAGGAGGGATAGAGAATGATCGAGGTCAAGAACGTGGTGAAGAGCTTTGACGGCTTCCACGCCCTGGACGGCCTCACCATGACGGTGCCCAAGGGGGCCATTTACGGCCTCGTGGGCCCCAACGGGGCGGGGAAGTCCACCATACTCCGGCACCTGGCGGGGGTGTACAGGCAGGACTCGGGCGAAATAACCCTGGAGGGCGCGCCCATCTACGAAAACCCGGCGGCGAAGCGGCGGATCGCCGTGATCCCCGACGACGTCTACTACTTCGGCTCCGCCACCACCAGGGACATGATGAAGTTTTACAGCGGTATTTACCCCACCTTCGATAC
>CANQZF010000043.1 GCA_947628265.1 uncultured Oscillospiraceae bacterium | reverse complement strand
ATGCGCAACGGCATCCTGGGCCGGTACAACGGCGCTGTTGTCACCGAGCTTCCCAACGCCATCAACTGGACGCACCTCAATAAGGAGGGCACCGACTATGCCCTCTATATGCCGGAGGGCTTCATGTGGTTCCTGCCCCGTGGCGTCATCTCCCCGCTTCAGACCTTCCTGCGCGGCGGCCTCACCTCTATGACCGGTGACGATGTTGTGACCCGTCAGCATATGACCCGCTTCGATATGGAGTTCGGCGCCGGTGTGGCCGAGGGCATGGAGGATCAGATCGGCCTGATCTCCGACCTGAACTTTGAGGCTCCCCAAATCGCGTAACGCCATATCGCGCCGGCCTTTTCGCGCCATGCTTCGTCAAGCGGCTTGACAATACACAAAGTATTCTCTGTGCCGCTTTCCTTGCCTGACACGAAAATCCTCGCCGCGCGGTGTCTGCTTTTAAGTAGATATCGGCATTTTTTATACCCAATAGCTGGGAAATAGTGGGAGAGGCGCGAAAGCCTCTCCCCATCTCAATAATAAAGGAGATTTTCTTTTTATGGCGACAAATAACGTGCTGGTCAACAATCTCTGCTCCTGGCCTCTGAGCTTCAAGCGTCTGGCCGGGCAGGGGGACATTTATATCCAGGGCAACGCCCGTAATTTTCCCCTGCTGACGGAAGAGGAGGTTACGGCTCAGATTCAAAGCGGGAATCCCATGTTCACCGGCACAGACGGCATGGGAAACCATGCCCGTATTCAGATCGTGGACGAGACCAAGCGCAAGGAGCTTTTTAATCTGGAGAACGTGGAGGTCCCCGCCCCCACGATGCTGGACGAGAAGAGCGTCAAGGCACTGCTGGCGGTGAAGACCAAGACGGAGTTCACCAAGAAGCTTGCGGAGATGGTGAAAACCGACGCCGAGAAGCGGATGCTGGTGGAGCTGGCCTTTAAGGCCGGCGGCGAAAACGCCGAGAACTGGAAGGTTGAGGCTCTGCGCAAGCTGGCGGATACCGCCGCGATCTGACCGTGAAAGGGCATGGGTGAGGACGATGGCGGAAGAGAAGAAAACCACTTTTGCGGACGTTGAACAGAAATTCCACTCCATGCCTTTGACGAAGTTTGATATCCCGGAGGCACTGGAGGAGGAATGGCTTTCTACGGCTGTGGCGGACTATGAGCTGAACCTGGGGGACGACCTGGGGTATGACCGCGAGACGCGGGAGTTCGGTGGGGCGTTGAAAGACATTACCGTGCGGGTGCTGGCGCAGATGATGTATGTCAGTTACCTCCAGCGGGAGCTTTCCCGTGTGATGGCTTTGAACGGCATCTACGGGAAGGATATCCAGCTGACGGGGCAGGATGCCACCAAGCGGGTGACGAAGCAGGAGCTTAACGACCAGATCGGGTTGGTGGAAGTACTGCTCCACCGGCTGAAGGATCCCGCCTACGGATAAGGAGGCGGCTATGTCGGAGGAATCGAAAAAATGGTACCGGATGACAAGGCCGCTTTTCAACAGCGGATATGAGGACGATGAGTTTTTCGCCTACGGGCAGGAGGGCTTCCTGGAGCAGCTGGACACGGCGCTGGGGATGGACGTTCTGCTCTATGACAAGCGGATCGACGCAAAGCCCCAAAAGCTCAGGGCCATCGTCCAGTCCCGCACGGCGGACACCTTCAATAGCGCCGACGACCGGCAGATCCTCTGCCCCATCGGGACGCTCCACTGCGGGCAGTATGTGCGGTTTGAGGGCGGCTGGTGGCTGGTGGCCGGGATACCGGGCAACAACCGGATCTATGAAAAGGCGTTCATCTGGAAGTGCCGCCACAACATCCGCTTCCTGTCCCCGGTGACGGGGAAGGTGGTGGAATACCCCGTGGTCAGCGAAAACTCCACCCAATACGGCACCGGTGAGGAGAACAAGACGCAGATGACCGTGGGCGACGACCAGCATCTTGTCTATCTCCCTTATAACGAGGAGACGATCATGCTCGATAACCAATTCCGGTTCATCATGGACAAGAACCGGGCACAGCCCTCTGTGTTCCGTGTGACGCGGGTAGACCCGGTGAGCTATGCCGCCGGGGAGGAGGCTTTTGCTGACGGGCTGATCCAGTGGTCGGTGATCGAGACGCAATTTAACGAGGCAACGGACAACCGGGAGGAGATGGTCGCCGATTTCTTCAGGCGTGAACAGGGCGGAGAACCTGGCCGGGGGCAGGGCGGCACTGTCGCCCTTGTGGACCTGGACGGGGACCGGCTGTTGACTGTGGGCGAGACAAAGAAAATTCGGGTAGAGCTGACTCCCAGCGGGGAGACAGAGGCTTTGCCCGCTTATACGCTCTCCTATGACCTGGCGGACGGCGCGGCGGAGGTGACGGGCGTAGAGGACGGCGTTATCACGCTGGCCGCCGCGGAGGACACGAAAAACGTGGGGAAAACCGTGACAGTACGCGCCGCCGTAGAGGAATGGGACGCGGAAGCGTCTTTGGAAATACAAATCGTTGGCTGGTGAGGAGGCGGAGGATATGGCACATTTTCTGACCTTTGTGGACGAGAAGGAGACCTTGAGAAAGGCTTTCCTGGAAGATCAGGAGCTCGTCGATCTTTTGATGAATACGGGGAATAATGTGGCCGCGTTTGAGCATTTCAGCACGGGGAGCAAAAGTCCCGCCGGCAAGAGGGTCAAAAAGCACTTCTATGTCCCCGGCACCACCAGCGTGGACGGCAATTTTATCTCCATGCGCGGGCATGTGGCCTACGCGGACTCCAACGTAATCAAGCGGGTAGATTTGACGGTGTATATCATCTGCAATGAGGATCAGATGGACCTTTTGCAGGGATCACGGGCCGATCTGCTGGCGGACCGCGTGGACAGGCTTGTGAACAACTGGTCGGACACTTTGTTTGGTTACGGGGGCATCCGGCTCCTGAGCGCCGACGAGGTGCAATTTGTGGACGGCTATTCGGGGTGGGAAATCGCTTATACCACCTGCGAGCGGAACATGGAGGCGGACCGGATTGGGTGACGAGCTTGCTGTTTTCAGGGGAATCCCGTTACAGGTGACTCCTAAAATTTCCATCTGTCAGCCGACGCTGGACGAGATACGCGCCTACGGGGAGGAGAAGTATTTCTCCCTGGTGAGGGCGATTTGTGCCACGCCGGCAGACAGGAAGGTGGAGATATGGGACGCTATGCACGTCTATTGGGAGAAGGTGGACGAGTACGACCTTTTCCTGATGACTTTTAAGGCCATCGCGGAGCGTGACGCCTCCATCCTGTTTGGCGATCTGGATTTGACGAGCTTCACCCCCATGCTGGACCCCGCCAGAAACATGGTGGTGCTGAAAAACAAAGACGGAGCGGTCATTGACAGGGCCGCCTACGTGCTCATGACCGGACATCTGCGGGCTGTTCACGGCTTCAAGAAAAATGAGGACGTGGGCTTTGATGATATGACGCGGGAGGTCATGGTAGAGGACGACAGGGACGAGATCAGGAAGCAGGCGGCGATGCCCTATAAGTCTTTCCTAAAGTCCCTGATCCTGGCCGCCGTCAACTGTCCGGAATTTAAATATCGCTGGGACGATGTGTGGACTTTACCTATCGGCGTTTTTATGGACTGTATCGCGCAGGTGCAGAAGCATAAATCCTTCTGCTTCACCCTGCAGGGTGTGTACAGCGGTTGTGTGGACGCCAAGAAAGTCAGCAAGAAAGATATGTCCTGGATTCCAAGTTAAAATTTGCCGGGGCCGAACACCCGGCAAATTTTAGATGGGAGGCCGTTCGGGCGGCTGGGGAGAAATTATAATTTCTGCCCAGCCGCCCTCCCGCTGAAATTTGCGCACGGGGGCCGAAAGCCCCTCCGCACACGAATTTCAGCAAAAGGGATTTTTCGCAAGGCGCATGTCCTTGCGAAAAAAATATTCCATTGTCCAAAAGGTTTTCCCCGACGTACATGCCGTCGGGGGAAATATTTTATACCAAAATTTGTTACGAAAGGAAGATGAAACATGGCTGAACCTGCTTTTAACGCCAAGAACTACGTCATCGACAAGGTGCGCCGGGTTACGGAGGTCGACCTGGAGACGGGCGCTCCCAACTGGACGGCTACCTCTATCGAGGACCCCCAAATCGAGTTCACCGGCGAAACCACCGACAAGACCGACGCCCAGGGCGTTCTGCTGACCCGTATCGACACCGCCAAGGGCGTGAACTTCTCCGGTGCTGTCTCCACCATGAACCTCCAGCTGCTTGGTTCTCAGCTGGGAACCAAGATGGAGGCCGCCACCGATGAGAACAAGCTGACCGGCGAGGACTTCGAGCTGGTGAAGATCGACCCCACCACCCATAAGGGCACCCTGCGCCATACGCCCAAGGTTAATCCTGCCGCTGTGTACGGTATCGGTGAGGACAAGAACACCGACGGCCAGGTGATCGAGGTGGGTGTTGAGGTCGAGACCAAGGCCCAGATTTCCGAGAACACCATCACCATGCCGGAGTCCTACAAGGGTGCCTATGTGGGCGTTCTCTATACCTATGAGACTGAGGCCGCTGTGAGGGTGGTGGACGGCTCTGAGAACTTCTCCGTGGCCGCCAAGTACATCATCAGCATCCTGGCCTCCGATCTGTGCAATCCCAACCTGAAGCGCATCGGCACCATCGTGTTCCCCAAGGCCAAGATTGACAACAACGTCACCATTGGCCTGACGCCGGAGGGCAACCATCCCTTCTCCTTCTCCGCCCTGAAGGACTACTGCTCCGAGGATGAGCAGCTGTGCTACATCCTCTACGATAAGCAGTAAGATGCGCAAGACATGCGAGGTCTGCGGTACGGAGTATGAGGTATGTGTCTCCTGCGAGAAGATACACAGCTGGCGTGCTGTGGCGGACACGCTGGAGCATTATTACATACTCACAGTGCTGATGGACTACATGACGAAAAAGGACGCCGGTGAGGCGCTGGCGTCCTTGAAGCGGTGGGGTATCGACGTCACCGCACGGGATGGCTATGCCCCGCATATCCAGAAGCTTTTGGCGGAGATTGAGGAAAAAGCGGCGGTAAAGCCGCCCCTGTCCGAAAAACCGCCCCGAAGGCGGCGGGCCGAGGCGAATCCTGACAAGTGAGCCTTGCGGGGACAGCTGTATGGCTGCCCCCGCGCCATTATTCATGGGGTAGTAAGTATGAAAATATTGGCTTTGGATCAGGCAAGGCACGGCGGCTGGGCCGTGTTTGACTATGAGAAAAAGAAGCTTTTACAGTACGGTGTGTGGAACTTTGACAACAAGAACTATGAGTTCCCCAAGGCCGTAGCAAAGATTGAAGCTCTTGTGGATGAGCTAATACACACCTATGGCATTGGCGCGGTGTTTATTGAGGATATACAGATGCGGAAAAACGCACAGTCTTTCAAGGCGCTGGCGCAATTGCAGGGTGTACTCGTGAATCTATTTGTGAAAAACGAATACCTTTATGACATTATTCCGCCATCCAAGTGGCAAAACTACTGCGGCGCACGGGGGAGAACAGAGAAAGAGCGGAAAAGTGGGCTGACGGCTGTTACGGAGGGGAGAGCAAGCAAGATCCTGTCTCTTCAATACGTGGCCAATCGGTATGGGCTTATAACGGATAATGACAACCTTTCGGACGCCATATGTTTGGGGTCATACGCCATAGACAATATCACTATATGGAGGAGCGAAGAATGAACGGATTTTTCTGCAAAAGCCTGAAGGATTTTACCATAGACCTGGGGCTTGAAGATGTGGGCGCTCTGGGGCAGACGACACTTCCTGATCCCACGACGCTGGAATTTTACCGGCACCTGAAGAGACGGGAGATTTTCTGGAACACGGAGATCGACGACACGGTAGTAGATCTGTCCCTCTATATCCTGCGATGGAACGAGGAGGACAAGGGGAAGCCTGTTGGGGAACGGAAGCCCATCAAAATCTTCATCAACTCCGACGGAGGCGACCTGACGGCGGTGATGAATCTGGTGGATGTGATTCGCCTGTCTGTGACTCCTGTCATTACGGTGGGAATGGGACGGGTCTACAGCGCCGGAGGCTATCTCTTCATGGCGGGGCATCGGCGCTATGTCTTCCCCAACACCAGCTGTCTCATCCATGACGGCTACGCAGGTTCCTATGGAGATGCGGGCAAGTCGCTGGACAACGCGGATTTCATCCGACGGCTCCATGAGCGGGTGAGGAGCTTCGTGTTGGAGCGCACACGCATCACGCCGGAGAAGTACGACGCCAATTTCCGTAAGGATTGGTTTATCCTCAGCGACGAGATGGTGGCGCTGGGAGTGGCTGACGAGGTGATTGCGGATTTGAGCGTACTTTTGTGAGGGTGGGCTATGGGAAAGAAAATGACTGACACGGCGGTAAGGGGTACGGACGTTCCCATCACGCTGGAGGGACATCCCTTTTACGGGCTGGAGCTGGACGGGGAACAGAGGGCTTTTCGGGATGCCATCTGGTCGCCGGACATACCTTTGGTTTTCTGTAACGCTAAGGCGGGAACGGGGAAAACGCTGATCGCCGCCGCAACAGCTAATCTTCTGTGTGAGTATATGCGGTACGATGGCATTGTATATATCGCTTCTCCCACGCAGGAGCAGAAGCAAGGATATTTGAAAGGTTCTCTGGAAGAAAAGTCTGAACCGTACTTTGAGCCGTTTTATCAGGCACTTCGGAAGATTGGTGTGAATATGAACACCGCTCTTGCCTCCTCCTATACGCCGGATAAGTACGGAACTGCCTATATTGAGTGTGTGACCCATACCTATCTGCGTGGTACGAATTTTGAGAAAAAGGTCGTTATTCTGGATGAGTGCCAGAACTTCTACTGGGATGAGCTAAAAAAGGTTCTGACCAGGGTGCATGACAATTGCAAAGTCATTGTAATCGGGCATGACGGACAAAACGATCTGCTCTCCAACCCGGAGCGTTCCGGGTTCGTTCCCTATATTCACTGGTTTGAGGGTATGGAGGGCGTGAAAGTGTGCAAGCTTAACAAAAATTATCGTGGCTGGATCAGCAGTCACGCGGACGATTTTAATTTGCGGACAGCCGCAATGATGGAGGATTAAAGCGATATGGGGAAAATTGCTGTAAATACCGTGGAGGCGTTCTTAAAGGAACACCGCAAGGAACAGGTAAATCCCGTCAAGCTGACCGTTGGTGACAGCTCTTTTGAGGCACATATCAAAACGGGGCTGACGGCGGATGAGGAGTCCCGGTTTGTAAGCCGGGTGACGGATAGTGTCTTTGACGCAGTGGGGGACTACAGGCCCGAGTGGTTTGAGCCGGTTTTCCGCGCCACCGTTTTGCAGATGATGACCGATCTGCCCCCGCTGACAAAGACCGTGGGCGAGGGGGAGGATAAGCGCCCGGTGCTGGACACGGACGCTATGAGCGAGCTTTACGGCCTGTTGTTCGGAAATATCTGGGAGGTAACTGCCGACGTTACCAATTTGCGCTCTCTCTGCTATGAGGCGGTGGAGTGGCGTAAGGCGCGGATACTTCACGGCACGGGCATGGACATCTCCAGGGCGGCTAAGGCCATCGAGGAGCTGGCGAATACCCTTTCTAAGCAGGTGGAATCTGTGGACAGCAAGGCGCTTCTGGAGTACGCCGGGAAGCTTACCACGCTTGCCGGGGATTTTGACCAGGGCGCTTTGGTCAAGGCCATTTTGAAGGAACGGGACAGCGGTGAAGCTGAGTGACGCTGTAAAGGTCATTAAAGGCGGGACGGCCAAGATGGTGGACAACGTACTCAACCATGAAATGTTCACCGAAGCCAGGAAAGCTGAGACGGAGGCCATCAATGGGGCCGTTTATGACGCCTATGATCCGCTGGAGTATGATCGGAGGGGATCTATGGGCGGCTTTGCTGACCCGGACAACATCGTAATACAGGGAGGGGCCGCCCGCAATGGGCGGCTCGTTCTGAAGAACGTCACCCCGCCGGATGACCGCTATGACGGCTCCACCACGGGGAAGGACCTGGCGGAGCTGATTGCCTACGGGCACAGCCGCTATTGCCGTGTGAACGGGGTGGGGTACGACTTTATATCCAAATCGCCCCGGCGTAGAAAGCAATACATGTCTCCCAGAGATTTTGTGGGACGGTCCCGTGAAATCTTTACAAAAGAGGATAAAATGGCTGTTTTACGCAAAGGGTTGCGCAGGCAATACAGCGGATTTAAATTCGGGAAAAAGTAAAACTTATCTAAAAGGGGGCAGGCGGCGCGATGGCGTGGCGGCCCCTACTTTTTTAATTTGACATCAAGAGGGTGGTGATATACTTGGCTGATAATGGACAGAGCAGGGACGACCTGCTGATCGTAGACGTAGAGCTTCGGGCTGACGAGGCGGCTTCCGCAAACGGTATCAAGGAACAGCTTCCGAGGATCGCCGCCCTTATCAATAAGGACAACTCTATCAAGCTGGCGGTATCTCTGGACGAGGCGGCGGCGCAGGCGGACGTAAAGCGCATGACCTCTAAGCTTTCCAACGCCGTGAAGAATCGCGGCGTGGAATTGAGTGTGGAGCTGGACAAAACGTCGGTGGGCGTTTTGCAAAGTGAGCTTCGGAAAATCGGTGTTGGCGGGGACATGACCAACAGCCTGACCGCTGAGATGAATAAGATGGGCCTTGTGATAGACAAGGTGACGCACTCCTGGCATGAGACGGCGAACGCCGAGGGGCGTGTCTTGAATCTGACCATCCAGGGCACAGACCAACAGCAAAGACAGGTGGCTGTCGCAAAGCAGTTTTTGGTGACGGTGGGCGATACGGGCGAGGTGTATTCCGAACTTCGGAACACCGTGACCAGGGCAACTTCTGATCTGGAGAAACAGCGGGCCGCGCAGGAGAAGATCAATGAGAGTGCCAGAAAGGCCAATGATGACCGGTTGGCGTTTTTGGCAAAACAGCGCTCCCTTTTGGAGGGGGTGCAGGCATCTTATTCTCAGGAGAACGGCACCACCGCCAAGCCGGTGGTGGACGAGACGCATATTGCCGAGTTGGGAGCGCGGTATGAAGAGATCGCCCAGAAGATCGCCGCCCTCGAAAATGCCCAGGGGGCGCTAACCAAAGCTCAAAAAGCCGACGTGGAGGCGCAAATCAGGGAACTTTCCAGGTTGGCGCAGTCCTATAAAAACACGGAATATGTGGCCACACAGCTGCGTACCAAGACGGTGACAGAGGTCAACGCCGAGCAGGGTAAGAAGCTTACTGAGTATGAGAGCGAGCTTCGGAACGCCGGAAACATGACGGCGGAATTTCAGCAGAAAATCGGCGACCTGCGTGAGCAGCTGAAAGCCGCCTTTGACAGGGGAAGCCTGACGGCGTTTTTGAGCGGGTTTGACGCCTTGCGGGGCGAGGTGGACGCTTTTCAGGCCAAGATACGGGGCGTGGATGAGGTTTATACCAAGCTCATTCAGGTGTCCAAGCGGTTGGCCGTGGAGCAGGGGAAGCTCACTCAGGTCAACCCCGTCACACAGCCGGAGGCTTATGCCGCCCAGGAGAAGGTGGTCGAGGCCCTCCGGGAGCAGAGAGCGGAGCTCCAGAATCAGATCGTCGCGGCGGGGGAGCTGGCGGAGCACTCCAAAAAGCGGCTGGAATACGCGCAGGAGCAGGAGCTTTTAGACCGCAAGGCCGGCGTGGCGGAGGCGGAGATCGCCGACAAGGCGCGGCAGGCTGACGAGGGCTATCAGTCCGTGGGCGTGACCGTGGAAGGTCTGCGCATGAAGATGGAGAGGCTGTCGGAGCCGTCCCAGACGCTTTTAGCCAATATGGCGGCGCTCAACGACGTGATGCGTCAGTACACCGAGGCTGACGATGACAAGACGAAAATCGCCCTCTGGGAACGGATGCAGGAACTGATCGCGTCCTGCCGGAGGGAGATAACCGGGCTTGCGGCGGCGGAGAACGGAAGCGTCCGACAGTTTAAACTGTCTCAGTCGTTGGAAAAGGCGCAGGCGGACCTGGAGACGATCAGGCGGACGTGGAGCGCTTTTCAGCGGGATCAGGGCTTGCGGGCACAGTTCCAGGCGCTGGAGGAGGGGCTTCACCGCTGCAACACCGAGGCGGATTTCAA
>CANQZF010000042.1 GCA_947628265.1 uncultured Oscillospiraceae bacterium | reverse complement strand
GCTGGGGGTCAAGACCGGGGTGGAGATCGGAGAAACCGCCGGGATTCTGGCCGGCCCGGAATACAGCGAGCAGATGGGAACCTACTGGACCGGCGGGAATACGATTCAGGCGGCCATCGGCCAGTCGGATAACGCTTTCTCCCCGGTACAGTTGGCTGCCTACACCGCCACCATCGCCAACGACGGGACCCGGTACGACCTCACGTGCCTTCGGAGCGTCACCAGCTTTGACTACTCCGACGTGCTCCTCCGGCGCGTGCCCCACGTCAGCGGCGTCATCGAGGACCCCGAGGGGTACCTGGGTATCCTTCAGGAGGGCATGGTGGCCGTGGCCGAGACGGGCACCGCCGCCTCGGCTCTCGCCGACTACCCCGTCCCCGTGGCGGCCAAGACCGGCACGGTCCAGAACGACTCCTCCTCCATAAACGACGGCGTCTTCGTCTGCTACGCCCCCGCCAACGACCCGCAGATCGCCATCGCCGTGGTGGTGCAGAAGGGCGGCTCCGGCTCCCGGCTCATCACCATCGCCAAGGACCTTCTGGACTACTGGTTCGGCAGCTCCTCCGTCGTGGAGAGCGCCGTCAGCCCCGATAATTCCCTGCTGAAATAAAGCATTTTGCAATATCTACCGGAGTGGCTGTTTCATAAAGCCCCATATATTGTGGTTCTGACCGAAAATTTTTTAAAAAGTGTATAGAATTCTCTCTTATTCATCTTGCAAAGTTGTTCACTCTCATATATAATGCTATTTGTGGGGGTATTTATGGGTACTTCTATCTTGATGACCTCCGGAAAGGGCGGGACCGGCAAGACCACCTGCTGCGCCGCGCTGGCCTCCCATCTGGCGGCCCTGGGCCACAGGACCGTCTGCGTGGACTGTGACGCGGCCCTCCGGAATTTGGATCTGGTCCTGGGACTGTCCGAGGGGGTCCTTTGGGACTTCATGGACCTCATCGAGGGGCGCGCCGCCACGATGGACGCGGTGACCGCCCATCCGGCCATTGAAAATCTCTGGTTCCTCTCCGCTCCCACAGCGCTGGTCTCTGACGCCGAGGCCCCGGGCTTCCGGGCCCTGACGCAGGAGCTCCGGGCGAAATTTGACTATGTGCTCTTAGACTGCCCCGCTGGCATCGGCGACGGCTTCAGGCTGGCCGCCTCCGGGGCGGACATGGCCGTCATCGTCTCCACCGGGGACCTCACAAGCCTCCGGGACGGACAGCGCGCGGCGGCGGAGGTGCGGGGTATGGGCGTGGAGAACGTCCGGCTTTTGGTGAACCGTGTGCGGCCCCGGGCCTATCGCAAGGTCCGCCGGAACATCGATGAGATCATCGACACCGTCGGCGCGAGGCTCCTTGGCGTCATCCGGGAGGATGACCGGGTGGCCGAGGCCGGAAACCTGGAGATCCCCCTGATGCTCTATAGGGCAAGGCGCGTGAACCGCCAATTTGACCGGGTGGCCCGCCGCGTGGCTGGGGAGAAGGTCCCCCTGGGGCGCGTCTAACATTACATACGTTGAAGTGGATTGCTTCTTATTATAAAAGAGAGGTGACGTGAATGAACATCGCACTGATGGCACACGACAGGAAAAAGGAACTGATGGTGCAATTTTGCATCGCGTACTGCGGGATTCTCTCCGCCCACTCCCTCTGCGCGACCTACACAACGGGTAGACTCATCAAGGATGCCACGGGCCTGCCCATCGAGCTGTACCTCTCCTGCGACCAGGGCGGGGACCAGCAGATGGCGGCGAGGCTTGCTTACAATGAGCTGGATCTGGTCCTCTTCTTCGACGACCCCACCGACCCCAAGGGCATGGCCTCCACCAACAAAATAGGGCGGCTGTGCGACCAGCAGAACGTGCCCTTCGCCACCAACGTGGCCACCGCCGAGGTGCTCATCCGGGGCCTCAAGGACGGGATGCTGGATTGGCGCGACATCGTGAACCCCAAAAAGTGAGGACGCCCCGGGCGTCTTGTTCCCATGCCATAAACTGCCCCCGCTCCACCGGGCGGGGGCCTAAATTTGCAAGGAGTAATTTACTCATGGAACGCATTAAACCCCACACCCTCTCCGGGTTTATGGAGCTGCTGCCCAAAAAGCAGGTCCTGATGGAAAAGCTCATGGACACCATCCGGCGCGTCTACTCCCTCTACGGCTTCACGCCCCTGGACACCCCCCTCATCGAGAGCTCCGAGGTGCTCTTAGCCAAGGGCGGCGGCGAGACGGAAAAGCAGATCTACCGCTTCCAGAAGGGGGACTCGGACCTATCCCTGCGCTTTGACCTCACCGTTCCCCTCGCGAAATACGTGGCCATGAACTACGCCGAGCTCACCTTCCCCTTCCGCCGGTACCAGATTGGCAAGGTCTACCGGGGCGAGCGGGCCCAGCGCGGGCGGTTCCGGGAGTTTTACCAGGCGGACATCGACGTCATCGGGGACGGGTCCCTCGACATCATGAACGAGGCGGAGGTCCCCTCCATCATCTACCGGCTCTTCACCGAGCTGGGCCTTACGAAATTCGTCATCCGGGTCAACAACCGCAAGGTCCTCACGGGCTTTTATGAGCTTCTGGGCCTCTCCCAGAAGGCCGCTGACATCATGCGCACGGTGGACAAGCTGGAGAAGATAGGTCCCGAAAAGGTCCGGGGCATCCTCACGGAGGATCTGGGGATCTCGGAGGAGAGCGCCGGGAAAATTCTGGACTTCATGGCCGTCAGGGGCACCAATCAGGAGGTTCTGAACGCTCTGGAGGCTTACCGGGGCCAAAACGAGACCTTTGACCGTGGCCTCGACGAGCTTTCAACCGTGGCCGGGTCCCTCACCGCCTTCGGGGTGCCGGAGGACCACTTCGCCCTGGACCTCACCATCGCCCGGGGCCTCGACTACTACACGGGCACGGTGTACGAGACGGTTTTGACCGACCACCCGGAGGTGGGCTCCGTCTGCTCCGGCGGGCGGTACGACGATCTGGCGGGGTACTATACGGATAAAAAGCTCCCGGGCGTGGGGATCTCCATCGGCCTTACGCGGCTCTTCTTCATCCTGGACGACGTGGGGCTCCTCTCCGGGGACGTGCCCACCGCCCCGGCGGACGTGCTCATTTTGCCCATGACGGAGGACCGCTCCTGGGCGGTGAGCTTCGCCACGGCCCTGCGGGCCGCCGGCATCCGGGCGCAGATCTACGCCGAGCCCAAGAAATTCAAGGCGAAGATGACCTACGCCTCCCGCCTGGGCGTGCCCTTCACCGCCTTTTTAGGGGAGGACGAGATCGCCGCCGGTGAGGTCTCCGTCAAGAACATGGACACCGGGGAGCAGACGCGGCTCACCTTTGACGACGCCATCGGGGCCATCCGGGCGGAGCTTGACGGCAAAAGCGCCCTGCGGCCCATCGCGGAATAAAATTTTTGGGGAGGAGCGCCGGCCATGTCCGTAAAAAATCTTTTCACCATATTGGCGATCCTCCTTCTCGTGGTGCTGGTGGTGGCCCTTGTGATTTTGCGGCCCATGGGGCCGGAGAATTACGCCGCCGGGGCCTTCAGCTTTGAGGCCGTCAGCGAGATCACCGTCCGCGCCTGGATGGCCGGGCCGGAGGCGGAGCCTGAGTGGCTCCGGGTGACCCCGGATGACCCCGCCTTTGAAAAGCTTACGGACCTTGTGGACGGCAAGGGCTTCGGGCGCTCCCCCGGCTCCCTCTTTTCCGAGCCCGACCTCACCCCTGAAGAGGGCGAGCTTTGCTGGAACATCCGGTTCCTCTGCGCCGTCTCCGGGGGGAGTCTGGAGCTAAACTATACCGGCGGCGTCCTGCAGATCATCGGGGACGAGACCGTGACCGTCACCGCCCAGGACAAGGATGCCTGGGCAAAGCAGGTCTTTGATACCATCCTCCCCCTCTACCCCGAGCCCGAGGAAGAGGAAGCGGCGGAATAAATTTGTTTTCACCATATTCATATCATAACGGAGGCTTACCTATGACACAATCACGCACCCACAACTGCGGAGAATTGAGACAGAGCAACGTCGGGGAGCATGTGCGCCTTGTGGGATGGCTGGAGAACGTCCGCCTGGTCAGCGCCAATCTGGCCTTTCTGGTGCTGCGGGACTTTTACGGCACCACCCAGGCGGTCATCGAGGACGAGGGGCTTCTTGCCCAGGTGAAGTCCATCAACAAGGAGTCCACCATCGCCATAAACGGCGTCGTCCGGGAGCGCAGCAGCAAAAATCCCAACCTCCCCACCGGGGACATCGAGGTGGTGCCGGAGAGCATCGAGCTTCTGGGCCGCTGCCGCTACAACGAGCTGCCCTTCCAGATAAACCGCTCCAAGGAGGCGGACGAGTCCATACGCCTCAAATATCGCTACCTGGACCTCAGAAATCCCGAGGTCAAAAAGAACATCATCCTCCGCTCCAACGTGGTGGCGGCCCTGCGGGCGGCCATGATCGGCGAGGGCTTTTTGGAGATCACCACCCCCATCCTCACCGCCTCCTCCCCGGAGGGCGCCCGGGACTATCTGGTCCCCTCCCGCAAGCACCCCGGGAAGTTCTACGCCCTGCCCCAGGCCCCCCAGCAGTTCAAGCAGCTTTTGATGACCTCCGGCTTTGACCGGTACTTCCAGATCGCCCCCTGCTTCCGGGACGAGGACGCCCGGGGCGACCGCTCCCCGGGGGAGTTCTACCAGCTGGATATGGAGATGGCCTTCGCCGGTCAGGAGGACGTGCTGGCGGTGCTAGAGCGGGTGCTGGTGCCCGTCTTTGAGAAGTTCGGCAAGTACGACCGGGTCTCCAAGGCCCCCTTCCGCCGAATCCGCTATAACGACGCGCTGGAGAAATACGGCACGGACAAGCCGGACCTGCGCATCGACCTTGAAATAACGGATGCCACGGCGCTCCTCTCCGGCATCGGCTTCGGGCCTTTTGAGGGGCAGACCGTCAAGGCTATTGTAGTCACGGACTTTGCCGCCACCCGCAAGCAGATCGACAAGCTCTGCGCCGACGTGGAGGTCCAGGCCGGCCAGAGGCCCTATTGGTTCCGGCTGGACGAGAACGGCCAGATCGTGGGCGGCATCGCCAAGTTCGTGGAGCCTGTGAAGGCTGAGGTCATTGAGGCCCTCAAGCTGAAGCCCGGGTGCTTCGTGGGCCTGGCCGCCGGGAAGCTCAGCGCCGCGCAGAAGACCGCCGGGGTCATGCGCTCAAAGCTGGGCGTCCTCTGCCCGGAGCACATGGACCGCGAGCAGTACGCCTTTTGCTGGATCGTGGACTTCCCCATGTACGAGATCGGCGAGGAGTCCGGGGAGCTGGAGTTCTGCCACAACCCCTTCTCCATGCCCAACGGGGGGCTGGAGATTTTGAAAAAGGCCGCCGCCGGGGAGGTGGACCCGCTGACCATCACGGCTTACCAGTACGACCTCGTCATCAATGGCTATGAGAGCGCCTCCGGCGCGGTGCGCAACCACGACCCGGAGATCATGATCGAGGCCTTCAAGCTGGTGAGGCTCGGCGAGGAGGACGTGAAGAGCAAGTTCCCCGCCATGTACAACGCTTTCTGCTACGGCGCGCCCCCCCACGCCGGGGCCGCCCCGGGCGTGGACCGGATCATCATGCTTTTGACCGGCGAGGAGCTCATCCGGGATGTCATCGCCTTCCCCATGAACAAGTCCGCCCAGGACGTGATGATGGGCGCCCCCAGCGAGGTCACCCCCAAGCAGCTCCAAGAGCTCTCCATCTCCGTCACCGCCCACGAGGAATAACAAATTTTGCCCGCCCCCATGGGGGAAGATGTCATTAAGCTAATAACCTCACCCCAAATCGTCATTGTGCCGGGAGGGACTGCGGCGTTAAGTTAAGAAGCGTATAGAGCGCACAGCGTTGTTGCTGTGCGCTCTAAGCTTTGTAATGATTTAATTCTAATCGTCTCTATACTTATTGAATAATACTAATATCTATTTAAAAGGAGACACCGAGCGGCGAGGATTTTTCGTGTCAGGCAAGGAAGACGCCGCAGGGAATACTGTATGTATTCCCAAGGCGGCTGACGCGGCATGGCGCGAAAAAGACCGGCGCGAATGTCTTATTTTAATTAGATATTAGTATAAGTGTTGCGGAAACCACGTACCGACCATGGATAGGAAAATAATTCTGCTTCCGGGCCGAACATAGTACATATAGACATCGCTCCCGTGACGCCAGTTATATCTGTTGGCGATGATTTCAAAAGACACAAAATGGATGAACCAAAGAACGCCAAAAATGCACTGCAATTTTGGAAGGGCAATCTGTGAAACCCGGGTTTGAAAGGCTTTTTCCCGGCCTATGCTGTGTTTTTTGTACCAAAAATTGAGAGCAGCTGACTCGATTGGAAGCAGAACACACGAAATGCACAGCGTCACAAGAGTCATCCATCTGATGTAATCGATCTTCTCTACTGCCTCTAACTGCCATAACCACAAAATAGAAAGAACAGAATTTATAAAAAGGACACTACCCTCTGATAAAACCGCGCCTGTATATACTTTTTCCGCTCTATGCATAGTCACCATCCCCATTCTTGAAATGGAGTTTTATTTTCTAATTTCAAATACTGATTTGTCGAACAGTTTCTCACTCGATACTTAATATTTTAACACCCAAATGTGAAGAAATCTACCGTCCGTGACGTGTAAGAGTAGAAATCATAACTTAATGACATTTCCCATGGGCACGGGCGTTTTTTCAACAGATTTCTCCCGCGTTTTGTGGTAAACTATGGAAAATTCGCAGGATACGGAGGGAAATATCTTGAAAACTACGGTAAAAACGGGGGCACCGGCACTGACGGGGGCGCATTTGGCGGAGCTGGCGCGGCTGCCCGGCGAGATCCGGGAGTTGGCATCCATAGAGATGGCGTATTTGGGCATTGCGCCGGAGCGGGCCGGGGAGTACGTGGACCGGGTGCTCTTTTCCACCCTGCCGGAGGCGCTGCGGGAGGCCCTCGCCTCCCTCCCCGCCGCCGACGTCACCGTGGAGGCGTCGGAAAATCACACAAAGGTGACGGTGCGGCTCTAAATGCCTTGCGGTTTTAATCTCTTTCTGGTATAATACATACACAAAAACCCATTTCACGGGGGCGCGTATGTCCAAGAAGGTCAAGACAACTGAATATACCGACTACGTCCTCACCCTCGGGGAGGAGGAGCGGGCGGAGCTGGACGCCTTTTTCAAGGTGCTGGACAGGCACCTGGCCATCGGGCGGGAGTGGAAGCGCCAGCTCGTCCACGACTTTGAGGCGGCCATCCTCTGGTACGCGAAAAACGGCGTCCCCCTGGGCACTGCCTTGGAGCGGCTGTCCCCCATGAAGCTGGGAGGCTTCTACTCCCGGCCGGCGGACGACTGGTACCCCCTGGACGCGGCGGCAAAGGTCTATCCCCTCTCCATGAGCCACAAGCAGATGGCGGTTTTCCGCCTCTCGGCGTACCTCGATGAGGACGTGGCGCCGGAGCTACTACAGATGGCCCTGACCTTCACCATCAAGCGCTTCCCCTTCTTCGCCACCACCATCAAAAACGGGGTCTTCTGGCACTACATCGACGCGGCCAAGCGGCGCTTCCCCGTGGAGCCGGAGTCCACCGTCCCCTGCGCGGACATCAACGTCTCGCTCACGGGCTCCAAGTCCTTCCGGGTGCTCTACTACAAAAACCGGGTGAGCTGTGAGTTCTTCCACATCCTCACCGACGGCACCGGCGGCATGATCTTCTTAAAGAGCCTGACGGCGGAGTATCTGCGCCTCCGGGGTGAGGCCGTCCCGGCGGAGAAGGGCGTTCTCGACATTGACGGCCTCCCGGACGCCGCCGAGTCGGCGGACGACTTCTCCAAGTGCGTCTCCGGGCGCAAGTCCTCCGGCTTTGTGGACAAGCCGGCCATCCAGATGGGCGGAAAGCTCTCCGCCGTCAAGCCCTGTCAGGTGATCCACTTTGACATGGACGCCGGGGCCCTGCACCAGGCCGCCCGGGAGCGGGGTGCCTCGGTGACGGCGCTGGTGACGGCCATGATGTTCATCTGCTGTAAGGCCGCCACGGACCGTCAGCACGGCACGGTACATATCCAGGTCCCGGTGAATATGCGCAACTATTTCCCGTCAAAGACCCTGCGCAACTTCTCCCTCTACGCCAACGTCCATCTGGATTTGGAGGAGATGCACTCTTTAGACGCCATCCTCCCGGAGGTCACCCGGCAGCTCAAGGAGGGCGTAGCTTTCGACAAGATGCAGGAAATGATGAACGGGGCTGTGAAGCTGGTGCGCTCCGTGAAGCTGGTGCCGCTCTTCATCAAGTGCCCCGTGGCCCGGGTGGTCTACGGCTTTTTGGGGGACCGGGCCTTCACCACCACCCTATCGAACCTTGGCGTGGTGGAGCTTCCCCAGGAGATGGCGCGGCACGTCAAAAAGATGGATTTTGTGTTGGGCACCGTGGCTCTGGCCCGGGCGGCGTGCTCCATGGTGACGGTGAACGGCGTGGCCACCCTCTCCGTGGCGAAGCTCACCCGCGACCCGTCCTTTGAGGAGCGGATGTACGCCCTGCTGCGGGAGCTGGGGCTGGAGGTCAAGGTATCCGGGAGCGAGCTTTATGGATTTTGAGATCGTCTATCCGAAAATAAAAAAACAGTCCCTGGCGATGCTGCGGCTGCGCTACATCGTGGGGCTTATCTTCCTGGCCGCCTCGGCGGCCTGCGTCATCGTCAACCTGGCCGTGGGGGGAAAGGCGTGGAGCGTCATCGCCCTCTGGGGGATGTACATGGTCTGGACGCTGGTCCTCCGCCAGCCCCTGGTGGAGCGCAACCTCATAAGTCAGGGGGTGCGGCTGGCGGTGATGACCGGGATTTTGCTGGTGCTCATTGACCGGCTCCTCTACCCCGGCTGGGCGGCCTTTGTGGTGCCCATCGTGTCCTACGCCGCCCTGATCGTACTGGCGATCCTCTTTTTCGTCAACGTCTCCAAGCAGCGGCACAACGTGATGCCCCTCATCATCCTGACGGTCCTTGTGATCGTGGGCTCCACCATCGCCATGTTCGTCTTCTCCGAGACCCGCTGGCCCATGATCGTCCTGGCCGTCACCGCCGCCGTTTTGCTCATCGCCACGGTGTTCATTTTGAAGACCCGGCTTATCTCCGAGCTTGTGAAGCGGTTCCATTTGAGATGAGGGTCGGAGGCTGACATGAAGACGAAAAGCGGAAAACTTCGGTGCTTTCTCCGCCCCGCCCCCTTTTGGCGGAGGATGGCGGTGATGGCTGTGGGCGTACTCATCCAGGGCTTCGGCCTCTCGGTGCTGCGCTCCATCGACCTGGGGCTGGACCCCTGCTCGTGCCTGACCCAGGGGGTCTCCAACCTCACCCATCTGAGTTTCGGAACGTGCCAGGTCCTCTGCCACCTTGCGACGTTCCTGGTGGTGCTCAAATTTGACCTCTCCCGCGTCGGCTACGGCACCGTGGGGAACATGGTGTTTTTGGGGTATATCTCCGACTTCTTCACCTGGCTCTGGCGGACGGCCCTGCCGGAGGGGTTTTTCGAAAAAACCGCTGTCCGGTACGGTCTGCTCCTCCCGGCACTGGCGGTGTTTTTACTGGGGGCGGCGGCGTATATGTGCTCCGGCCTCGGCTCCTCCCCCTACGACGCCGTGCCCTTCATCATCGCGGAGCGCGCGAAAAAGCTGTCCTTCCGGGTGGTGCGGATCTCCTGGGACGTGTCCTTCATGGTGCTGGGCCTCGCCCTCGGCGTCATGCCCGGCCTCGTCACCCTTGCCGTAGCCTTCTTCTGCGGCCCCGTGGTCGCCTGGGTGCAGAAAAAGCTGGAGACCACGCTGTTCGCCCAAGGATAAATATCTATAAAAAACGCAAAAAGGAGCCGGGAAGGTCCTTGCCGGTATGACAGCCCACGTGATAAATCGGGATCAAACGAGGTATGCTATGAAACTGTTCGTTTCTTTCTCAGCAAGAAAAAGATGTCTACCGCCTTTACAGCAGCTTTGAGAGCTGCGAAAAAGTAATCCTGCTTGTCCCGATGTATTGCGGAAACCCTTCCTCCCTCTATTTCGGCTTTAACGAAAGAGGCCAGGACTTTTTCACGCGCCATGAACATGAATATAGTTCCTTTGTGGAGAGACTTTTTATCATCGGCGTCTATGGGAGCAAGAAAGAATCACCGG
>CANQZF010000041.1 GCA_947628265.1 uncultured Oscillospiraceae bacterium | reverse complement strand
GGGTCCGTATATCCATCTACACCCCCACCCCCTGCCCCCTCCCAGAGGGAGGGGCTTTTCAATTTTCAATATTTTTTGCGGGGCTTTGCCTCGCAAAAAATACCTTTTGTTTTGCGGAGTGTGCGGCCCTGCGGGCCGTGCGCGGAGCAAAACAGCAGGAAACGCCCTCTCGAATTCCGCAAAATTCGAGAGGGCGTTTCCGCACGCATCCTATTGGCATTTGAAGGCCGCAAAGCGGCCTTCAAAGCCAGTTTTAGTTTGACTTCTCCTCGATCCCCTTGGAGCGCAGGCGCTGGTCGTCCACGAAGGAGCGGGTGTCGCTGGGGGTCTCCGGGTTGTCCTCGAAGACGGTGGGCTGGTTGAGGACGATCTGGGGGAAGGGGATGTTGATCTTGTTCTGGTCGAACAGGAGCTTGAGCTCCCGGTTCATGTCCCGCTGGACCTGATAGACGTCCTCCTCACGGCACTTTGCCACGAACAGCAGATCCACGCTGGAGGCCGCCAGCTCATTGACGCCCTTGTAGAAGGGGCCGTCCACGATGGAGGGGATACGCTGGCGGATGCCCTCCAGGTTCTCGCTGATGATCCGCTCCACGTGGGGGATGGACTCGCCGTACTCGATGCTGATGTAGGACTTGGCGACGGACAGCTCCTGGGTCTGGTTGACGATGGAGCTGATGGAGCTGTTGTTGATGATCTTCACGTTGCCGCCGGCGTCCACGATCTTGGTGGTGCGGATGCCGATCTCCTGGACGGTGCCGCGCCAGTCGTCGATGACCACGATGTCGCCCACCTGGTACTCGCCCTCCAGCACGATGAAGAGGCCGGCGATGATGTCGGCCACCAGGCTCTGGGCTCCGAGGCCGATGACCAGAGACAAGATCCCGGCACTGGCGATGAGGGTGGAGGTGTTGACGCCCCACGCGCCCAAGACCATGAGGGCCCCGGCGATGAGGATGATCCAGCGGATGAAGCTGCCGGCCAGCTTAGCCACCGTGATGCCCCGGTTGCTCTTTTTGAACATACGGCCGAGAAGCCAGCGGACGGCGGCGCTGAGGAGCGCGGCGATGGTGATGATCTGGACGCTCTTGATGAGGGCGGGGGTCTTCTGGTAGGCGGTCTGGAGCGTCACGTTATTGCTGACGGAGCGGTTGAAGACGGACTCCTCCCCGTAAATATAAGGCGACAGCACGAAGGCCGCCACAGTGACGGTCACGCACACCGCGATCAGCAGGAGCTTGCCGATGGAAATCTTTTTCATAGCCTTTGTTCTCCTTTGGTTTTATATTTTGACCTGGGCGGTGTAAAGGACCAGCTCTCCGGGGTCGGAGGGGTCGGAGGTCCGGCAGATGACGGTGAAGGTGGCGGTGCTGCCCGTGAGGCCCGCGCGGATGGCCACGTCGATCCGCTGGTCGCCGTGATCCACATCGAATTCCACGCCGAGGGATTCCAGACCCACCAGGTGCATGTCGATTTTGCGGTCGCCGTGGAGGTCGTCGGTGAAGACGCACTCCGACACATGCCCCTCGGTGTCCGTCAGCGTGGCGCGAAAGTCGCTCCACCGGTCGTTTTCGTCCCGGAAGTCCATGGTGAAGTGGAAATATCCGTCCACGTTGCAGGTACACTCGTGCTCGATGCCCAGCCACTGTGTCACCGGCGGGGTGAGGCTCGTCTCCACCGCGCGCTCATCCACGGTGAGGTCCCCCAGGGCCGAGGGTCTGACCACCGCCACGGTGTAGCGCATACCGGGCGTCAGGTCCCCGGCGGTGAGGCTGTTGGAGCCCTCCGTCAGGGGGAAGACCCGGCGGGTGAAGTCGTTGTACAGCACGGCGCTGAGCTCCCCGGCGTCCTCCTCCACCTCCACGTCAAAGGAGATGGCGGTGTCCGTGCTCCCGGCGGAGACGATGGCGGCCCGGGCGCGGGAGGGCAGAAGTCCGCCCGCCGCCGCGATCACCAGGACCGAGACCGCCGCCACCACGCTTGTCACGGGGGAAAGCTCCTCTGGGAGGAGCGCTTTTTTTGGTTTTTGGGCTTTTTTTGCGGATCTCCAGCCGTTTTTCGGGGAATTCCCGGGCGGCGCCCCACTCCGGGGCCGCCCCCTCCTCCGCCGGCTGGGAATTATCCGGCTGGGAGACGGACTCCTCCGGCTGCGGGGGGAATTCGTTGGCGGAGCGGCTAAATTCGTTCATCCCGTTCACCTCCCGGCTTTATTCTCATTCTCTTCCGCTTTTCGGCGCCACAAAAGCAGGAGGCCGAAGACGGCGGCGAAGAGGGCGGGGATGCCCACCGCCAGCTGCCAGAGGGGGATTGCCGGGCCACGGAGGGCGTCCAGCTCGGCCTCGAAGCGGCTCATGAGCTCATCCATATCGGTCTGGGGTCGCCGGCCGTGCCGGCGGAGGGGAGGTCCCTGGCGAGGGCCATGTATTTATCGAGCAGCGCGTCCAGGGCCGCGCCGTCGTACCGTCCGCTGTCCCGGGCGGAGGCGAGCTGGGCGAGGGCGCTGTTTTCGAACCGCTGGAGGCGCTGGGCCTGCGCCGTCTCAAGCTTGATCTCCTCAAAGACGGCCTTGAGCTCCTCCACGCTCTCCTCGGGGGCGTCCTCCGGAAATTCCATGGACGCAAGGAGCTCGGCGTACCGCTCGTTCACGGCGCGGACGTACTCCCCGTCGTGCTCACGGACCAGCTTTTCCGCCTCCTGCAGGAGCTCGGACTTGGTCTCCTCGAACGCGGCCCTCATCACGCTGTTGACGTCGGGGCCGGAGGGTCTGGAGGGGTTACTTGGATTACTTGGATTACTTGGATTGCTGGGATTGCTCGGGTTGCTCGGGTTACTCGGATTGTTGGGGTTGCTGGGATTGTTTGGATTACTGGGATTGTTCGGATTACTGGGATTATTCGGATTGCTCGGGTTGCTGGGGTTGTTTCTTATCGTCTCCAGCGCCTCGCGGGCGTCCGTGAGGAGGTCGGCGAGCTCCGGGGTCTTACCCCGGGAGGCGGCGATCCTGTCCGCCACGGTCTGGCGGAGGCTGTCTATGTAATCCGATGCCTCCTGGCCGTCGTCCCCGCGCTTCAAGGTCTTCAGGGCGTCGTCCAGGGCCTTGGCCAGGGCGGTGTTGGCTCCGGCGCAGTTCTGGGCCGCGCCGATGGCGTCCGCCGCCTTCTTGACCCGGGGGTCCTTGGGATCGGTGACGTTTTCCCCGGTCAGGGCGTTGTAGGCGTCGAGGTAGGCGTTCTGGGCGTCCTCAATATCCGCCGCCCTGCGGGAGTCGATGTCGGAGCGGAGCGTCCCGACGAGGGGGGCCAGGGGCGCGATCTCCCCGCCGGCGGACTCGACCGCCTCGGCCATGCCGGCTTTGGCGCTGTCCGCCAGGGCCAGGACCGCGTCGGAATCGCCCTCCCGGTCCACAAGCTCCTCCACAAGGGCGCTCAGGGCCTCCTTCATGGCGGCGTTCATGCCGGCGGCGTCCGTCGCCGAGGCGATGTCCGCCAGGGCCTCCTTCACGGCGGCGGCGTTGGGGTCGGGGGTCGCGCCGGTGAGGCTGGCGGCGGCGTCCATGTATTCCTTCTGGGCCACGCCCTGGGCCGCCTTCTGGGCGAAGCGGCTCTGCGCCTCGCTTACCAGGGCATCCAGCTCCTGGCGGGCGTTGGGAAGGCCCTGGGAGAGGGTGGTATCCTCCACCTGCCGGAGGTACGACTCCTTCATGGCCTCCAGCTCCTCCCGGGCGTCGCTGTAGAGGTCCTCGCCGTCATATTGGGCCGCCAGATCCTCTATGCTCTCGGCGGCGGAGGCCTTATATTCCTCCAGAGCCTGCTTGTTGGCGGCCGCCTCCTCCTTGGCAAGCTGGGAGTCTATCTTATTGGCCGTCTGGCCGGCCAGCGCCGAGAGGTCCGCAAGCTCCCCTCCGGCATTGGCCACGGCCTCGTCCACGGCGGCCTTGGCCGCCTCGGCCAGGGCCTTGACAGCGGAGGACTGGCCCTCCGCCGCCTGGTCGATGAGGTCCTTCACCGCCTCGGCCATGATCTCGTTCATTTCATCGATATTGCCGGCGGCCTCCAGCGCCGCCGCCACGTCCTGGGCCTCCCGGGCCCCGGCGGAGGCGCCGCTGGGCAGACCCGTGGCGGAGGACACGGGGAGGTTTTCGCCGGTCAGCGCCTTGCGGCTGTCCAGGTAGTCCTGCAGCGCCGCGCCGGCGTCCCGGGCGTGCTCCAGCGCCGGGCCGATGGCCGCCGCCGCGCTGTCCATCTGAGTGGTGTCGCCGTTGGCGGAGGCGATGTCGCTGTAGGTCTTCTCCAGGGCCTCCCGGGCCAGGACCTCGCCGCGAGGAGTCAGGTCGTTCTCCTGAACAAAGCTGTCGTAGGCCGCCTTCGCCTCCTTCGCCGGTCCCAGGGCGCTTTGGAAGTCCGCCAATGCCTGGTCGGCCCCGGCCCTGTCGGCCGCGCTCCGGGCGGTATCGGCGTAGGTTTTCGCGAAATCCGCAAGCTCTGCGCCGGCGGTGTCCAAAATCTCCGCCGCCGTCAGGTTCCGATAGGCGGTGAGGGGGTCCGGCAGAGGGGTACTCTGCCCCGCCAGGGCCGCGTCCACCTGCTCCCTGACGCTGTCCGAAAGCGCGTCGTAATCCGTCAGCGCCTCGGCGACCTTATCCTTTGTCCCGCTGGGCGCGGGGGTGGTGACGGAGTCCTTCATCGCCGGGAGGTGCTTACCCAACCACTGCTGGGTGGCCGCCGACTCCAGCGCCGTCAGACGCTCGCTCTCCAGCGCCGTCACCTCGTTCCTGGCAAACTGGGCCGTCAGTTCCTCACTCTCGGGCAGGGCGGTCATAAGCGCATCGTATTTCGCAAGGGCGTCGGCGGGGTCTGCGGAGGTGTCCGCCGCCCAAGCGCTATAGGCGGTTTCAAAGGCGGTCTTCGCCGTGTTTTGCGCCTCCGTCAGCGTCACGAACGCCCCGCTGGGGCAGAGCGCGGCGGAGCTGGGCATGGTGTCCGCCGCCGCCGGCGTCCGGGCATAGAGGGTGTACTGGGTCTGCGGGGTAAGGCCGGAGAAAGTGAGCCCCGGCATCGTCCAATCGGTGTACGCCGTTTTCCCGTCCTTTTCATAGGCGAGCCGGAACTGAAGGTCCCGGAAATCGGAATTCACATTCAATTCAAGGCTGTCGGTCGTCACGTCCGCGAGGGTGAAAACCTCCCCCTCAAATACCGGGGCAGCCTCGGGCAGACCCATGTGGACGGTGATCTGGGTCTCCCCCACCTTGATGGTGGCGTCGCCGTCCTCAAGGGCCGCATTGTCGGGAAGGTCCGGGCCGGTAAACGCTTCGTATGTGCCGTTTTCGGTGAGATATGTGGCGCCCGCCGGGGCGGTGATGGTCTTGTCAGCGCTGTTATAGAGGACGACCTGGAGTTCGGGGCCGGTATAGCCCGCCGCCGCGCCCGTATCGGGCTTCAGCGTGGGCGTAACGGACGTGTCGGACTCCGTTCCGGTAAATTCGATCGTCCCGGAGACTTCACCGCCGGTCACGGTGAGTTCAAAGGTATTTCCGCCCACCTCCACGGTGAAGCCGGTGATGCTCTTATCGCAGGCGCCTTGGACGGTGAGCTTGTTGGCCTCGGTCTGGGTAAACTCCAGGGCGTAGCCGCTGCGGGTAAGGCTGGTCTTGCCGTCCTCCGTCGTCGTCTCCCGGTAGAAGACGTTGGACGCGCCGGTGTGGTCGGGGTCCGTGTAGGTGAAGTCAGGCTTTGCGCCCTCCCACTGTACCACCTTGCCGAAGGACTCCCCGCCGCCGTCAAAATCCAGCGTAAGCCGGCCGCCCGTGTAGCCCGTCAGGTCCGCAAACGCCTCGAACTGCGTGCTGCTGCCCGCGACCACGCAGGAGTCGTCGATGTGGACGTTCCCGGTGATGGCGGGCGTGCCGGTGATCGCGAGCGCGCCCACGCGCTCCCCCTCGATGAAGGGGGTGTTGATGGCGTTTTCTATGTCCTCGGCGCTATACTTGTTGTAGAGGTAAACGGCGTTCTTGCCGCTGTCCGCCGTGACCGTGCCGCCGGAGACCGTGAGGGAGCCGCCCTCCTCCACGGAGAGGACGCCCAGATCGTGGAGGGAGGCGCATCCGGAGATGTTCGCGCTGCCGGTGACGGTGGTGGCCGCGCCGCCGTAGATGGTCTGGATGGCCGCGCCCTTTTGCTGGGACATACAGCCGGTGATGGACCCGCCGGAGACGGTGACGGAGGGGTTTGTCCCGGCGGTGGCGCCATCAATGGGCTTACAAACATTCATGATGCCGCCGCCCTCGCGGGAGTAGCAGTTCTGGATGATGCCGCCGGTCATGTTGAGTGTGCCGCCGGCCTCGTTGCGGACGCCGCCGCCGTAGTTCTGGGAGCCGAAGCCCGCTCCGGGCGCGGCGTAGTTGTTGTCGTTATTCTGAATGGTGGCGCCGGCGCCGATGTTCAGGGTCCCGGCGTTGACGATGACCGGGGCGTGGGCGGTGACACCGGTGTTCCCCGTTGTCACGGTCCCCGCGCCGCCGTAGCCGTCGTCATTGAGTTTGATGCCGCCGTCCCACACCGCGCCGCCGTCCAGGGTGACGTTCCCCAGGGTCAGCGTCGCCCCGGCGGACACATAGACCAGCGCGTCCGTGTTCCCGTCGGCGCGTTTGACGGTGACGGTGACGCCATTGGTGGTATATTCGGGATCGTTGCTGATGGGGACGTGCTTTTTCACGCTGGAGAAGGTGATATTCTTGCCCTCCGGAATGGTGAGCGTTTTGGAGAGTAGGACCTCCGTGGTGTTCAGGGAGGGATCTATTTCATTTTCATAGACGGCAAAATAGACGGTGCCGTCCACCGAGCTGCCAATATTGTTTATGGCCTCCTGAGGGTCGGCGTAGCTTTCCCAGGTATCAGCGCCGGTCTTGATTGCCGCCGTGATCGTGTCCGCCTTAGTCAGATTAAGTCCGCTGCCATCTTTGCCGAAGGTGTAACCCGGGTTGCGGACAAGCAGGTTTTCCTTGAGCTCAGTTGCCGAAAGGCTGTCGCTCACCACATACATGGTCGTTCCGCTCAGCTGCTCAGCGGGGTTTTCAAATTCCACCGTCAGCTTGGCGTCCGGCGCTTCCGTCACTTCCACGGTGCCCCGGTTCGTATCGCCGGTTTTTCCGGCGTCGTAGCCGATGGAGATGCCGTCCTTCAGGCCGCCGACGCCGCCGGAGACGGTGACCGTGGCCCCGTCCTCGATGTAGATGCCGTTGCCGAAGGTGTCGGCCTGGTTGTTGCTGACGGTGACGCCGCCCACCTTGACGCTCGCCGCCCCAGCCGCCACGTACACCGCGCCGCCCTTGCCGCTGGCGGTGTTGCCGATGAGGCTGACGCCGTCGGAGAGCGTCAGGGAGCCGCCCTTTTGCACATTCACCGCGCCGCCGTTTTCCGCCTTGCCGGAGGAGGCGGAGACGGTAATATTTTCCAGTGTCAGGGCGGAGCCGTTCCCCACCGTGAAGGTGGAGAAGTTCCCGGCCCGGGTCAGGGTGGCGGCGGCGCCGTCACAGGACGTGACCGTCACGTTTTTGCCGGAGACGGTAAGGCCCGCCTCCACAGTCACATTGCCAAGGATATAGATGGTCCCGCCGTCGGTAGGCAGGGCGTTATACGCCGACTGGAGGGTGGGATAGGCGGTCCCGTTTGGCTCAATAAAGATGCCGCTTTTCTGCTCCACGGTGATGGAGCCGGTCCAGACCTTGGAGTTTAAGTTGTTGTCCCCCGGGAATACGGCGGTGACGGTGGTCTTGCCCGCCTTGTTCCCGGCCACGAAGACATTGCCCTCAAATTTCCCCACGTCCTCGTCGGAGGAGGTGAAGATCACGCTGGACGCGTTGGGCACCAGCGCCCCGCTACCAAGACTGTAAGTGATTCTGTCGCCGGGGGCGGCGGTGAGGCCCGTGGGAAGGGATCCCGTGGGGTTGACTTTGGTGATATTCATCACCATGTAGAGCGGCGTTCTCGTACCGTCGCCCCATGTGTACCCGGTAATCGGTTCAAGATAAAACGCGTATTTGCCCACGTCGGTGCCATAGGGAATGCCCACAGTCAGCACGACAGTTTTGTCGAGCAGTGCCGCCGTGTAAGACGGGTGTGTCTGTTGGGAGCCCGTGTAGGGCCTATTATATTCATTTGCCGTGTTATTCACGGCAAGAAAGGACCTTATGGCTCGCTCGGTGTCGGCGTCCACCACATTGGTGGCAATGGTCGCGATCCCCGCGTTTCCCGGGGCGGAGGCGCCGGACAGCGCCACCGTCTGCGCCGCCATAAGGAGCACAAGAAGGGCGCTCAGGATCCTCTCTCTCACTCTCTTCATACCTATATCCTCCTGATCCGGCCTCTTTCGGCCGATTCGCACACTTTTTTCAAGTATACACCATCTCCCCCGCTATGGCAATCCCTTCGCCGGAAAATTTGACAGTCTTTTCGTAAATTTTTCCTGTCCGTATTTCGTTTTTTCAGGCGGCGAGGGGCAAAAATTGTACGATTTGCTGATTTAATGCGCTATTCAAGCGCCAGTTTTTGGGTAATTTGTTGACGAAAGGGGAGAACTTTGGTAAAATATAATTAAGAATGACGAAGGAGCGATCAGGATGGACTATACGCTGAACGTACCCGCGCCCCGGGCGGTGACATACGTCTCCCGGAGCGTCCCCACCGTCACGGTGGAGCAGCGGGAGCGGGCCCTCAAGGCCACGCACTACAACGAGTTTGCCTTCCCGGCTGGGCTTTTGACGGTGGACATGCTCTCGGACTCCGGCACCACGGCCATGACGGACCTCCAGTGGGCGTCCATGTTTTTGGGGGACGAGTCCTACGGGCGCAACAAAGGCTACTATGTGCTCTTAGAGGCGTTCCGGGACGTCTTCGAGCGGGGCGGGGAGAAAAACTGGAAGAGGTCCATCGACCTTGTCCGCACGGGGTGTACGGACATCGATAAAATGATGGACGAGCTCTATTTATGCGAATACGAGGGCGGGCTTTTCAACGGCGGGGCCAAACAGCTGGAGCGCCCCAACGCCTTCATCATCCAGCAGGGCCGCGCGGCGGAGTCGGTGCTCTTCGAGCTGGTGCGGAGCATCATGGCAAAGCGCCACCCGGGGCGGGTCTTCACCATCCCCTCCAACGGCCACTTCGACACCACCGAGGGCAACATCAAGCAGATGGGCTCCGTCCCCCGGAACCTCTACAACAAGGAGCTTTTATACGAGGTCCCGGAGGGCGGGACTTATCCCCGCAACCCCTTCAAGGGCGACATGGACGTGGAAAAGCTCCGGCGGCTCATCGAGACGGTGGGCCCGGAGAACGTGCCCCTCATCTACACCACCATCACCAACAACACCGTCTGCGGTCAGCCGGTGTCCATGGGCTCCATCCGGGAGACGGCGAAGATCGCGGCGGAGTACGACATCCCCTTCATGTTCGACGCCGCCCGCTGGGCGGAGAACGCCTGTTTCATTAAGCTCAATGAGCCGGGGTACGCCGACAAGTCCATCGCCGAGATCGCCACGGAGATGTTCTCCTACTGCGACGGCTTCACCATGTCCGCCAAGAAAAACGGCCACGCCAACATGGGCGGGATGCTGGCTTTCCGGGACCGGGGGCGCTTTTGGCGGAAGTTTTCGGACTTCAACCCTGACGGCACCGTAAAGACCGACGTGGGGGTGCTTTTAAAGGTCAAGCAGATCTCCTGCTACGGCAACGACTCCTACGGCGGCATGTCCGGGCGGGACATCATGGCCCTGGCGGCGGGCCTTTACGAGGAGTGCGACTTCAACTACCAGAAGGCCCGCATCGACCAGTGCGAGTACCTGGCCCAGGGCTTCTATAAGGCGGGGGTCCGGGGCGTGGTCCTGCCCGCCGGAGGCCACGGGGTCTACATCAACATGACGGAGTTCTTCGACGGCAAAAGGAGCCACGAGAGCTTCGCGGGGCAGGGCTTCTCCGTGGAGCTCATCCGGCGCTACGGTATCCGGGTCTCGGAGCTGGGCGACTACTCCATGGAGTACGACCTCAAGACCCCGGAACAGCAGGAGGAGCTGTGCAACGTGGTGCGCTTCGCCGTGAACCGCAGCCAACTCTCCCGGGAGCACCTGGACTACGTCATCGCGGCGGTGAAGGCCCTCTACGAGGACCGGGAGAGTATCCCCAACATGCGCGTCGTCTGGGGCCGGGACCTCCCTATGCGCCACTTCCACGCCTTTTTGGAGCCTTACCCAAACAGTTAACAACCCCATTTA
>CANQZF010000040.1 GCA_947628265.1 uncultured Oscillospiraceae bacterium | reverse complement strand
ACGAAGGGGGTGCCGTCGGGGTTGTAGACGTCGCAGATGAGCCGCGCCACCTTGCCGTACTGGGGACGCCAGGGCAGAACGGTGAAGCTGTCGAGGTCGGGATAGAGGTACTGGTCGGACTCATGGATACGCACAAAGCCCTCGATGGAGCTTCCGTCGATCATTATCTGGTTGTTCACAGCCTTCTGAATCTGGCTCTTGGTGATGGCGACGTTCTTGAGCTGGCCGAAGATGTCGGTGAACTGCATACGAATAAACTCTACGTCCTGCTCCTCTACCATGCGGATGATGTCTTCCTTGGTGTAATGACTCATGGGAAAGCTCCTTTCGATTTATAACGATTGTTCGTATTGTAGCATAGAACCTGAAAAAGAGCAACGGAGTTTTTCATCAAAAGCCCCGTTGCTCTTCACGGCACATTATATGACGGTTCAGGAAAGCTGTCAATCAAATAATTGCAAATTTCGCATATTTGGAGCATTAGACATAGGAGATTTGCAATTCAGACGTTTTATTCGTGCAAAATGGCCCCATCCCTCCGGGGGTTTTAAAAGGTTGCCGCCCTTTTTAGCGGCGGGGGCCCTCCGGGGGTTTTAAAAGGGATGCCGCCCTTTGGGCGGCGGGATCTACTTTCCCATCTTTTGTCCCGCCAAAAGATGGGAAAGTAGCAAAGGGAGAAAAGCGGCCAAGGGGCACTGCCCCTTGGAACCCCCTTGGGTGCTCTGTAGCTTCGGGTCTCTACGTTATACTGGCGGGTCGGCTCCCGCGGTGGTGGACGATACACACGGGAGGAACCATATCCGCGCGGATGTGATCGAATTGACAAGCGTCTACGTCCGCGCAAGCCCGAATTATAAATTCGGGCGCCGCTGCCTGGGTCATAGACGAAAGTCTCTGCTTCTACCCTCCGCCGCGCTGCCTGGGTGCTTGTCGTGTGGTAATCGTCAGACCAGCGTCTACGTCCGCTGGCGCTGGCGCTTTGCGCCTCGCGCCTCGCTGGTGCGGCGCGCTTTCAACACGCCGTAGGGGCCGATGACCACATCGGCCCGTCCCCCGTCCACCACTGCACCCCCTTCAATCCCCAACGAAAGGAGCCCCGCCTATGAACCCCAACCTCGACACCCTCCGGGAGAAGGCCAACGCCCTGCCCTTGAAGCCCGGGTGCTACATCATGCACGCCGAGGACGGTACGGTCATTTACGTGGGCAAGGCCAAGGCGCTGAAAAACCGGGTCAGCTCCTATTTCCACGGGTCCCACAATTTAAAGACCGAGGCCATGATCTCCAATATCAAGGATTTTGAGGTCATCATCGCCAAGTCCGAGTTTGAGGCGCTGGTGCTGGAAAACTCCCTCATCAAGCACTACTCCCCGAAATATAATATCCTTTTGAAGGACGACAAGGGCTACCCCTTTGTGCGTCTGGACGTGAAGAGCCCCTACCCGCGCTTCTCCATCGCCTCCAAGAGGGCCAAGGACGGAGCGGAATATTTTGGGCCCTTCGGCTCCCGGGGCAACACCAAGGCGGCGCTGGAGCTCCTTTTGAAAGCGCTGAAGCTGCCCACCTGTTCCCGGCGCTTCCCTCGGGACCTGGGGCGGGAGCGGCCCTGCCTTAACCACCACATGGGCGTCTGCGACGCCTGGTGCCGGGGCGCGCTCTCCGAGGAGGAGTACAGGGCCAGAGTGGACGAGGCCGTCATGGTCCTCCGGGGCAAGGGCCGGGAACTCACCCGGGACCTGACGGAGCGGATGACTGAGGCCGCCGAGGAGCTTAGATTTGAGGAGGCCGCCAGGCTCCGGGACACCGTGCGCGCCCTGGAGCTTTTGGAGACCCGCCAGACGGTCCTCAACAAGGGCGCCTCCGACACCGACGCCGTGGGGTATTTCGAGGGGGAGGTGCGCTCCGCTTTCGCCGTCCTCCACTACGTCCAGGGACAGCTTTTGGCCAAGGACGCGGAGCTCATCGAGGACCCGTTGGGAGATTTTACCGAGGGGCTTTCGCTCCTCGTGCGGCAATACTATTATGACGCGGAGCTCATCCCCTCCCGCATCCTCCTGCCGGTGGAGACGGAGGACATGGAGGAGCTGGGCCAATTTCTTACGGAAAAGGCCGGCCACGCGGTGCAGCTCACCGTCCCCCAGCGTGGGATGTACCGGGAGTTCCTGTCCGCCGCCCAGGAGAACGCCCGGGAGGAGGTGGAGCGCGTCACCACAAAGGAGGAGCGCGTCTCCAAGACCGCCCAGTGGCTCCGGGACGCGTTGGGACTTCCGGGGACGCCGGGGCGGATCGAGTCCTTCGACATCTCCAACACCGGCGCCGACGACATTGTGGCGTCCATGGTGGTATTCGTGGACGGCAAGCCCAAAAAGAGCGAGTATAAGAAGTTTAAAATGAAGACTGTGGAGGGCCAGGACGACTACGGCTCCATGCGGGAGGCCGTGGGCCGGCGCTTTGCCCGGTACGCCTCCGGGGACGTGAGCTTCGGGACCCTGCCGGACCTTCTTTTGATCGACGGCGGCGACAAGCACGCCTCCGCCGCCCGGGAGGCCATGAGAGACGCCGGGGCGGACGTGCCCACCTTCGGCATGGTGAAGGACGACCGCCACCGCACCCGGGCCCTCATCACCCCGGAGGGGCAGGAGATCTCCATCCAGGCAAACCCCGCCGTCTTCGCCTTTATCGGCAATATCCAAGAGGAGACCCACCGCTTCGCCATCGAGTTCCACCGCTCCTTACAGTCCAAGCGGGTGAAAAAATCGAAGCTGGACGGCATCCCCGGGGTGGGGGAGGCGAGAAAGGCCCAGCTTCTCAAAACCTTCAAGAGCATAAAGGCCATCGAGGCCGCGAGCTTAGAGGAGCTTTGCGCCGCCGTGCCGAAAAATACGGCCCGGGCGGTCTATGAACACTTCCACAACGGGGAGAAGAAATTATGAGAGTTATCACCGGCTCCGCCCGGGGCAGAAAGCTGCGGGAGCCCTCCAATTACGACATCCGGCCCACCACCGACAAGGTGAAGGAGGCCATCTTCAATATCATCCAGTTTGACGTCCCCGGCAAGCATGTCTTAGACCTCTTTGCCGGCACGGGACAGCTGGGCATTGAGGCCTTGAGCCGAGGGGCGGAGAGCTGCGTCTTTGTGGACAAGTCCCCGGAGGCCATCCGGCTCGTCACGGAAAACCTCCGCGCCACGGGTCTGGAGGCCCGGGCGAAGGTGGTGAAGAGCGACTCCATCGCCTATTTGGAGTCCGCCCGGGGCTTCGACATCGTCCTTCTGGACCCGCCCTACGCCTCGGAGCTTTTGGAAAAAGCGTTAAATCTCATCAAGGGGTTTGACATATTGCGGGAAAATGGTATAATTGTGTGTGAGAGCGACGTGAGCCGCGTCCTGCCGGAGCTGCCGGAGGACAGGTTTCGCGTCCGGGAGTACACCTACGGGCGCATAAAGCTCACCACCATCACGAGGTCATGAAACCATGAAAATTGCCGTCTACCCCGGGAGCTTCGACCCCATCACCCTGGGTCATTTAAACATCATCAAGCGTGCCTCCCGCATTTTCGACAAGGTGTATGTCTGCGTGGCGGTGAATTCCTCGAAAAAGCCCCACTTCACCATCGAGGAGCGGGTGGACTTCGTGCGGCGGGTCATCGGCAAGTACGGGAACGTGGAGGTGGACTCCTGCAACGGGCTTCTGGTGGACTTCGCCCGGGCCCACGGCGCCACCTTCATCGTCAAGGGCCTCCGGGCCGTCTCGGACTTCGAGATGGAGTTCCAAATCGCCCTCCTCAACAAGAAGCTCTCGCCGGAGATCGAGACGGTCTTCCTCACCGCCGACGAGAAATATACCTACCTCTCCTCCACCATCGCCCGGGAGATGGCCATGTACCGGGCGGACATCTCCAGGGTGGTCCCCCGGGAGATCGCCGAGGATGTTCTCACGCGGCTGGCCATCGATAAGGAAAATTTATAACATCTACATAAAAGAAAGGACGACAAAGATATGGGCAACGACGTAATGGAGCTTATCGATATGCTCTATAACATGGTGACGGAGGCGTGGGGCCTGCCCCTGGGCGCCGAGAAATGCGTCATCGAGCGGGATAAGGTGCTGGACCTCCTGGACGAGATCAAGGCCCAGCTCCCCGGGGAGATCGCCGAGGCCAAGCGGCTCGTCTCCTCCCGCGCCGAGTATATCAGCAACGCCAAGCGGGAGGCCGAGTCCATGCGCAAGGTGGCCGAGCAGCGGGCCCGCCAGATGGTGGACCAGGAGGAGATCGTCCGGGCCGCCAAGCAGAGGGCCAACGAGATCATCTCCGCCGCCGAGTCCAAGTCCAACGAGCTCAAGCGCGTGGCCAACGACTACGCCGACGACGCCCTCCGTCGCACCGAGGAGGCCATTTCCGAGGCCCTCAACGAGGTCCACAGCTCCCGCACCCGCTTCCGCTCCGCCTCCGCCGCCGCCATGCCTCAGCGGGACGCCCAGCAGTGAGCTCAGCATCCTAAAAACCGACGCCTGTCCGCTTTCGGGACAGGCGTCATTTTTTTTTGTGAAAATTTATTTGCTCAATAGGTTGACAACGTAGACCTATCGTGCTATGATAGGTCTACAAAGTAAACCAAAGGAGGAGAACATTATGGAACGAAATCATCTCACCGGGAGCGAGTGGAGCGTACTGGACTGCCTTTGGGAGCGCTCGCCCCAATCGGTGATGCAGCTGGTGGCGGCGCTGGGGGAGAAGGTGGGCTGGGCCAAGAGCACCACCATCACCACTCTGCGGCGCATGGAGGAGAAGGGCCTTGTCCACTGTGAGACGGTGGGGAAGGCCAAGTCCTACTCCCCGGCGGTGGAGCGGGAGGCGGCGGTGGCGGAGGAGACCCACAGCTTTATGGACCGGGTCTACCGGGGGAGCGTGGGCCTTATGATGAACGCCATGGCGGAGCGGCAGGAGCTGACCGAGGAGGACATCGCCCAGCTTCGGGCAATTTTGGAAAAGGCTGAAAGGAGGAACGAGTAATGAACCTTTGGGCGGAATGGGCGGTCACGTCGTCTGTCCTCATTTTGATCGTAGTGCTTTTGCGGGCGGTTTTGGGAAAACGGCTCCGGGCGGGGGTGCGTTACGTGCTTTGGGGACTGGTGCTTTTGCGGCTTCTGGTCCCCGCGCAGCTCTTCGCGGTGCCGGTCCTGGACGCGGAGCCCGTGGAAACGCCGGGACAGCAGGAGACAGGCAACCCCGGTGCCTCTCTGGGCGGGGAGACACCAAATACAACGCGTCCAAGCGTCCCCGGCACTGTCTCCCCGGGGAACCCCTCGACCCTGCCCCAGGACCCCCTCCCCGGCGGGAGACCCGGGAACACGCAACCGTCAACTCCCGGCGGGAACTTGGACAACACCCAGACCGGGGAGCGGGACCCTGCCCCCGGCGTCGTGCCGGAGCCCGGGCCGGACGTGGACCCCGTGGACACCTCCGGGAGGGAGCCCGTGAAGCTCGGGACGCTGCTCCTATGGGTATGGCTGGGCGGAGCCATCGCCACGGGGCTTATCCTCCTGCACTTCAACCTCCACTTCGCCGTGACCCTCCGGCATGAGCGCAGACCTTTAAAGGGGGCGGCGTGCCGCCTTCCGGTGTACGTCCTGGAGGGACTTGCCTCCCCCTGCCTCTTCGGGGTATTCCGACCTGCGGTGTATTTGAGCCCCGAGGCGGCGGAGGAGCCCCGTATGCTCCGGCACGTCCTCTTCCACGAGGAGACCCACTACCGCCACGGGGATCACATCTGGTCGCTCCTTCGGTGCGCGGCCCTAGCGGTCCACTGGTGGAACCCCCTGGTGTGGCTGGCGGTGTCCTTGAGCCGCAGGGACGGGGAGCTATATTGCGACGAGGGGGCCTTGAAGAAGCTGGGCGACGGGGAGCGGAGCGCCTACGGCAACACCCTTCTCACCCTGGTCACCGCCGGACCCTCCGTATCTACGCTCATGAGCTGCGCCACCACCATGAGCGGCGGCAAAAAGGCCCTCCGGGAGCGGATTTCCCGGATCGCCATCCCCGTGAAGCGCCACGCGTGGGCGGTAGCCCTGGTGCTGACTGTGGCCGTCACAGCCGCCGCCTGCGCCTTTATAGACCCCGTGGAAAAGCCCTCCGACGTCCCGACAGACGACCCCACGGACGCCACGCAGGACCCCACAGACACCACGGAGCCCACGGACCCCGAGGACCCCACGGACACCCCTGACCCCACGGAGAGACCCTATCGCGTGCCCGGCCTCTACCCGGCGGCGGAGCCCTACAACGTCCTGTCGGTTCGAGATTTGGAGCCCTACGCCCCGCCGGAGGTCACGAATACCGGGAGCTTCGACGGCACAACGGTGGTGGACAGCGTAACCATCGGCGGAAACGTGACGGTGCTTTTGGAAAACGACCGGGGGCAGCGGGCCGTGGCGGTGAAGGACGGAGAGGAACAGCGCGTCTTTATGACGGGCCTTTCTCAAAACGCCAAAATCACCGCTTTCCACGATGTCCTGGGCTTTGACGGTGTGCGCGTGTATGACAATCCTGTCGTCTATGACTACTTCCGCTTTACGGACACGGGGGAGCCCGTGCTGATGCTGGAAAGCAACCCCAGTGCCTTGTCGGGAAGCCCGGAGGCCCGGGATATAGACGGGGACGGGATACGGGAAGTCGTTGATGGAGGGAAGATATTCATTTTCCGGGACGGCGTTATTTACTTCGTGAAGATCGATCAGCTTCTTAATGACATCGAAGACGATAACAAAGACGTTGGGGCATTGATATACGACGGGGGAATGGTCATACATTGTTACGCTACTCCCAAAGGCGCTGATAGCAGTAGGTATTACACGCGCTATGTCTCCTTCGACGGCGAGAACTTGTGCGTTTATAAGGAGGATAAGCCCTGGCACGACCACGTTGTGGACGGGGTGGGGGAGGGCATCCCCTCCGAGGTCATGGAAGATGCCCGCGACTATGTGGAGAAGGAGGCCATCGTACAAAACCCCGACGGGACGTACTCAGAATGGAACTCGGACAGCCAAAGCGCCTATAGCGACGCCCTGTATGACGACTGGCGGATCGAGAGCATGCGCCTTGACTGGCAGCAGCCCCGGGACGAGGGATGGACGGTGGAGGGCTATTACTTCGACTATGGGCTCCACACCATTACCCCGGAAAAGGTGGTGCTTGCCGGAGCAAGAGTCCTTACCGAGGACGACTGGTTCATTGATATAGGACAGATGCTGGTCTACAAAAACGAAGGCGGGAAGCGCACGCTCCTGTGGATCGACACTTCTGCCGAACAGATACCCGGAGGCGAGTACTTCCAGGAATACTTGGACAATCACCTTGCGGAGCTGGGGCTTAATCCTACATACCCCATGACCCCCAACAGGCCCGCCGTGCCCACGGTTTTCCCGGAGGGGGAGCCGGAGCGGGTCCTGTCGCTTGCGGGTCTGGAGCCCTACACCCCGCCGAAGGTCACGAATACCGGGAGCTTCCAGGGGACCGTCGTGGACAGCGTGTATGTTCAGGGACATACGGTGGTGCTTTTGGAAAACGACCAGGGGGAGCGGGCCGTGGCGGTGAAGGAGGGGGACGAGCAGCGCGTATTTATGACCGGCCTGGACCGGTATGACGAGATGGAAGCCTTTGAGGGCATCTTTGGCATGGACGGTGTGCGTGTGTACCACTATTTACAACCAATCTACGACTACTTCCGCTTTACTAAAACGGGGGAGCCGATGCTGATGCTGCGGACGGAAGTGTGGAGTGGGGAACCCGTGATTGTGGACTTCGACGGCGACGGTATCGACGAGCTTGCTGACAGGAACGAGTTTTTCTTCCTCCGGGACGGTGCGCTCTACCGGGCGGACATCGAGACGATTCTGAATGATAAGGAGAGCCTCTATATAGGGGGCGCCTGCCGCGCCGGGGACCGATGCGTTGAATGGATCTACAGTGTCGAGTACATTAAAAACTTTTCAAGCAGGACGTACACACGCCTTATCTACTTTGACGGCGAGAACCTGAGAGTTTATAAGGAGGATAAGACCTGGCACGACCACGTTGTGGACGGGGTGGGGGAGGGCATCCCCTCCGAGGTCATGGCCGCCGCCCGCGACTATGTGGAGAAGGAGGCCACCGTACAAAACCCCGACGGGACGTATTCGAAATGGGATTCGTACAGCCAAAGCGTTATTGGCGACGCTCTGTATAACGACTGGCGGATCGAGCGCATGCGCTTTGAGTGGGAGCAGCTCCGGGACGAGGGCTGGACGGTGGAGGTCTACTACTTCAACTATGAGCTCCACACCATCACCCCGGAAAAGGTGGGGTTGGCAGGAAGTATGTATCTTACCGAAGACGACTGGGTCTGCCCCACCTATCCCGGCTGCGAGGTGCTTTTCTTCAAAAACGAAGGCGGCGTCCGCACGTTCCTGTGGCACGATATGATCAACGACATTTCCCCGGGAACCCCGGAGTTCCAGGAATACATTGATGCCAGCGTTGAAGAGATGGGGCTCGGCTCCGCCGACCCCTACGAGGAGATACGCAATTCGACCCTGGACATCCTTTACAGCAATACGAAAGAATATAAGTATGTCTATAACGGGGCGAAAGAGGGGGACGAGGCGGCTAAAGAGGCGGCGCTCAATATGGCGGAGAGGTTCATGGAGGACTTAACGACCACCGATGAGCTCACCTTCCGTGTGACCGAGTACCGAGATCTGGATGTCCGTCTGCGCCCCACCCTTGAGCTTGTGGCAAACGGCGGTATGAGCGGGAAGGACGAATATCTATACAAATACACGCTTTTAAATTCGGAGGTCGGAGAGGACAGATGGATCGTAAAGCTGTACGTTGAGTTCCGCTATGAGGGTTGGATGGACCGTTACGGAATCGCCCCCACGCGGCAAATGTACGAGGAGGAGGACGGCTGGTTCAACACGCTGGCGGGCTATGTCAACAATCAGGTTTGGTTCCTGCTGACCCGGGATGGGAATACGTACACAATGCGCTCAAGATTGGATGCCCTGAAGGAAGCCGGCCTGTATGAACCTTTCGGCCTTGCCCCGCTGCCATATTATGACCCCGACGATCCCCGCGATGTGCGGCTCTATTTGGACATCCAGTATCGGAGATCCGCCGTGGCGTATGACAACATGAATATATACCGGTATGTCTATCGTGGGACAAAGGAGGGCGACGAGGCCGCCGAGGAGGCGGCGCTGGCGATGGCGGAAATGTTCCTCGATGACCTTCAAAACGCCGACGACGTCCCCTTCAGGATCACGCAGTACCGAAATCCCGGCGTGACCGTCATTTCGACCGCTGAATACGCGAAGAAAACGACGGGACCCGACGGGACCAGGATAGACGGCTTTGAGGACCTTTTGGACGGGGAGCTGGGCCCTGACAAATGGTTCGTATTCCTCCATGCCGACTACCGTTATGAGTGGTGGAACGATGAAAGCTGGCAGGGTATGGTTGGCTGGCCGACCTCGCAGGAGGAGTTTGAAGAAAAGGATTTCTGGCTTGATGTATTCATTCAGGGCGAAAATCAGATAGGCTGCTTCATGTACCGCGTAGGGGACACCTTCGTCATGCAGTCCAGAATGGGAAAGATGATCGAGATCGGCGCTTTTGCTCCGCTTAAGTAAATCAATAGAGGGCTTTTGTTTTCGCCCCCGGAGGGATTTTCCCTCCGGGGGTTTTATGTTTACCGGGGGGATTTTTATGTCCACCGGAGGGGGAGGGGGAAGAGCCGGTGGGGGTGGGGAAATCGCATATTTTGTGGAAATCTTGTTATGTTAACACAAGTTGAAAATTATTTTGACAAATTTGAAAAAACTTCTTGCATTTTCCTCTACGGCACTCTATAATAAATCCATCGATGTGGGGAGAAGTGGGGAGAAATGTACCACTTGCCCATACGAAACCCACGGAAGGAGGGAACGGGATGACCGGCGTATATAAGCACAGCATCGACGCGAAGGGCCGTCTCGCCATACCCTCCCGTATCCGCGAGGAGCTGGGCGAGGTCTTTTACGTCACCATCTCCATGGAGCGGTGCCTGACGGCCTACTCCTCGGAGAGCTGGGACAGGTTTATGGAGAAGATCCGCGCCATGCCCAGAGTCAAGCAGACAAAAATGCGCCCGCTCTTCGCCCACGCGGCCAAGTGCGAGCTGGACGCCCAGGGGAGGATATTGCTCCCCCAGGCGCTTCGCGATTTCGCGGGCCTCACCAGAGACGTGGCCGTGGTGGGCGCCGGGGAGTGCGCGGAGTTTTGGGATGAGAGCGCGTGGGATGCCATCGACGTCATCGAGA
>CANQZF010000039.1 GCA_947628265.1 uncultured Oscillospiraceae bacterium | reverse complement strand
ACTGCTCCGAGCACCTGGGAAGGTGCATTTACGAGGGGCTCTATGTGGGCGAGAATTCCGATATTCCCAACGTCAACGGTATGCGCTCCGACGTGGTGGCGGCTCTGAGGGAGCTCAAGGTCCCCGTGCTGCGCTGGCCCGGCGGGTGCTTTGCCGACGAGTACCACTGGATGGACGGCATCGGCCCCAAGGAAAACCGCAAGAAGATGATCAACACCCACTGGGGCGGTGTCATGGAGGACAACTCCTTCGGCACCCACGAGTATTTTGAGCTCTGCCGCCAGCTGGGGTGCAAGACCTACGTCAACGGCAACGTGGGCTCCGGCACGGTGCGGGAGATGAGCGAGTGGGTGGAGTACATGACCTTCCCCGGCGTCTCCCCCATGGCGGACCTGCGGGCCAAAAACGGCCACCCCGAGCCCTGGCGGGTGGACTACTTCGGCGTGGGCAACGAGAACTGGGGCTGCGGCGGCAACATGACGCCGGAGTATTACGCCAACCTCTACCGCCGGTACCAGACCTACGTGCGCCACTACGACAAGGCCGCGCGCATCCGCAAGGTCTGCTGCGGCGCCAACGTGGACGACGACTTCTGGACCCGGGGCGTGCTGGAGACGTGCTTTAAGCTCCCCCACCCGGAGGACCACCACGGCTTCATGGACGCCCTGAGCCTCCACTACTACGTCCACCCCCTGGGCTGGGAGAAGAAGGGCAGCGCCACGGATTTTGACGAGAAGGTCTTCTACACCACCATGAAAAAGGCCCTCTATATGGAGGACCTCATCAACCTCCACGGCGGCATCATGGACGAGTTTGACCCCGAGAAGCGCGTCGGCATGAGCGTGGACGAGTGGGGCAGCTGGTACACCGTGGAGCCGGGGACGAACCCGGGCTTCCTCTATCAGCAAAACACCGTCCGGGACGCGCTCATCGCCGGCATCACCCTCAATATCTTCAACAAGCACTCCGACCGGGTGAAGATGGCGTGCCTCGCCCAGATGGTCAACGTCCTCCAGGCCGTGATCCTCACCGAGGGGCCGAAGATGCTCCTGACCCCCACCTACCACGTGATGCACATGTACCGCCACCACCAGGACGGCGACCTTGTGAAAAGCTCCCTCTCCGGCGTCAAGACCGTGGGGGAGGGCCTTCCCCAGATCACCGAGTCCGTCTCCGTGGACAGGGACGGCGTCGTCACCGTCACGCTGGTGAACCTCTCCGCCTCGGAGTCGGAGAAGGTGGACATCCAGCTCGCGAACGGCCCCTACAGCCGGCTTTTGGAGTGCAAGATCGTGGCCTCTGGGGATGTGCACGACTACAACACCTTTGAAAATAAGGACAAGGTCACGGAAAAGGATTGGAACGTCATCGGGACGGAGAAGGGCGTTACCGTGGACCTGCCCGCCGCCTCCGTGGTGGAGCTCCGGCTTTCCAAATAAAAAAAGCGGACCCGGTAACGGGTCCGCAGGGTAGGATCATTACTGGATGGGGGCGTAGCTGAAGGAAAACCGGATGTCCTGTCCGTAATTCCCGAAGCCCTTGCCAAAGAGGGTGAGGCCCCCCACGTGGGCGGAGCCCTCCAGCACCCCGATCTTGAAGAGCATGGGCTGCCCCGGCCGGAGTCCCAGCTGATCGACGGTGACGTCGGAGAGCTTGAGGCCGTCGATGAAGGTCCCCTGTTCCGTGACGGTCAGGAGCTTCAAAAGTCCGTACTGGTTCCAGTTGACGGGCCACCAGTCCGGGGTCAGAAGCCCCCGGGCGTCCCCGAAATCTCCCGGGGAGGTCCAGACCCCCAGGGGCACGTCGTTCACGAAAAAGCTGATGTCCGAGGGCCAGTGGCTGTTGACCCCCGGGGCCTCGGAGGACAGCTCCAGCGACACCCCAAAGCCCGTGATCTTCTGGGTGCGGGGGATGAAGTTGGGCACGGTGTACTCCAGGGTGCCCTTGGTGAACCACAAGATCTCGGCGTTGAACCGGTCCGGGTGGTCAAAGTACCTGGGGTCGTCCGTCTCCCCAATGAGGGCCTCCGCCGTGGCGATACCGCAGGTGGGGAGCACCGAGTGGCCGGAGTAATGGCCCACCTTCATTTCGGTGGTATGTACGTTCAGCGGCGCGTCCTCCTGCTCGATGTCGATCAGGATCTTGTTGGTGGTAATGGAGCAGATCTTCTGATTGCCGTGGGCGGCGGAGTCGTTGGAGATGGTGATGAGCCCGCAGCTCTCCAGCTTCTTGATGTGCCCGGTGAGGGCGCCGTTGGTGACGTTCAGCCGCGCCGCCAGCTGGTTGAGGCTCATGCGCTTGTTCTCTAAGAGGAGATTTAAGATCTGGATGCGCATGTCGGAGCCCAGAGCCTTGAAAAGCTCCAGCCCCTCGTTCAGAGAGCTTATGTGAAGCATACGAAAACCCCCAATATTTTACGGCTTTTCCTCTATTATACAGCGGATTTACTTCGTAGTCAATCCGATTTATTTTAGATTTTGCTTAAATTCATACGAAATTTTCATGAATTTTCACGAAAACGTGGGGAGTTTGACCGATGGACCTGACGGGATTTGAAAAAAATTTAAAATATTTGCCCCTCAGGGACCTTCGGATCGACGATCCCTTCTGGAACGGCTGTGTGCGCCTTGTCACCAGCGAGATTTTGCCGTACCAGTACGACACCCTCTGGGACCGCATCCCCGGCGCGCCCCCCAGCCGCTGTATCCGGAACCTCAAGATCGCGGCGGGGCAGGAGGAGGGCACCTTTGAGGGCTGGGTCTTCCAGGACACGGACCTCGCCAAATGGCTGGAGGCCGCCGCCTACTCCTTAGCGTCCCTCCCGGACCCGAAGCTCCGGGCCACGGCGGAGGAGATGATCGATCTCGTCCTCGCCGCCCAACAGCCCAACGGGTACCTCAACAGCTACTTCACCATCCTCCACCCCGGAAAGCAGTTTTGCAACCTGAAGGAGGGCCACGAGCTCTACACCGCCGGACACTTCATCGAGGCCGCCGTGGCCTGGTATCAGGTGACGGGGGAGGATAGGTTCCTTAACGCCATGCGGCGCTTTGCCGACCTCATCTGCGAGGTCTTCCACACCCCGGAGTACGCCGACGCCGTGCCGGGACACGAGGAGATCGAGCTGGCGCTTTTTAGGCTCTACGAGGCCACCGGCGAGGAAAAATACCGGGCCATGGCCTACGACTTCATAAACCGCCGGGGGACCACGGACTATTTGAGCCGTGAAAACACCCTCCCGCGCTTTGTGGATGTCTGGCACGACCCCAACCCCTACGTCCCCGAGTACGGCCAGGCCCACGCCCCCGTCCGGGAGCAATCCACCGCCGAGGGCCACGCGGTCCGGGCGCTGTACCTATACTCCGCCATGGCGGACTTGGCCGGGAGCTACCACGACGAGGCGCTGCTGGCGGCCTGTGAGCGGCTTTACGAGAACATCACCGAAAAGCGGATGTACATAACCGGCGGCATCGGCAGCTCCGGGGTCATGGAGCGCTTCACCACCGACTACGACCTTCCCAACGACTCCGCCTACGCCGAGAGCTGCGCCTCCATCGCCCTGGCCATGTTCTGCAAGCGCATGAGCCGCGTCACCGGCGAGGCCAAGTACATGGACACGGCGGAGCTGGCCATCTACAACACCGTCCTCGCGGGAATTGCCATGGACGGCAGGAGCTTCTTCTACGTAAACCCCCTGGAGGTCATCCCGGAGGCGTGTATGCCGGCCACGGACCGGGCCCACGTAAAGCCCGTCCGGCAAAAATGGTTCGGCTGCGCCTGCTGCCCGCCCAATATCGCAAGGACCCTGGCGTCCCTGGGCGAATACGTCCTCCTCCAGGGCGACACATCCATCCGGGTAAATCTCCTCATAAGCGGCACGTTTAAGGCGCGGATCGCCGGCGTGCCCGTGAAGATCGCCATAGAGTCCTCCCTGCCTTGGGAGGGCCACGCCAAAATAAGAGTCCGCGCCGAAAGGCCCGTCCGGGGGACGCTCCTTATCCGCGTCCCGGACTACGCCGAGGACCCGGTCTTCACCGGGGAGGGCGGGGCCTTTGTCCCAAAGCTCGACCGGGGCTACGCGGTCATTCCCGTGGAGGGGACCGCGACCGCCGTCAGCTTCGGTTTTGGCATGACGGCAAGGCTCATCTACGCAAATCCAAAAGTCTCCGCAGACTCCGGCAAGGTGGCGGTGCGAAAAGGGCCGCTGGTCTACTGCCTGGAGGAGGCGGACAACGGCGAGGGCCTGGCGGCCCTCAGGATCGACACCTCCAAGGCGCTCCGGGAGGTCCCCGGCGGGGGTCTCCGGGACAGCGTCACCGTGGAGGCGGAGGGCCTCAGGCTTCAGTGGAGCGGGGGGCTATACAGCACCCGGGCCCCGGACAGCGTGCCTTGCAAGCTCAAATTCGTCCCCTACTGCTTCTGGGGCAACCGGGAGCCGGGGGAGATGACCGTCTGGGTCACCGCCAAATAAAGAAAATAAAAAAACTTTCAATATATTATAGGAGGGTTCATTATGGCAAGCCTGTCTTTGAAGCACATCTACAAGATCTACCCCAACGGCTTCGAGGCCGTCAAGGACTTCAACCTGGAGGTGGAGGACAAGGAGTTCATCATCTTCGTCGGCCCCTCCGGCTGCGGCAAGTCCACCACCCTTCGTATGATCGCCGGCCTTGAGGACATCTCCGAGGGCGAATTTATGATCGACGGTAAGATCATGAACGACGTGGAGCCTAAGGACCGCGACATCGCCATGGTCTTCCAGAACTACGCCCTTTATCCCCACATGTCCGTCAAGGACAACATGGCCTTCGGACTGAAGCTCCGCAAGACCCCCAAGCACGAGATCAACAAGAAGGTCAAGGACGCCTCCCAGATCCTGGACCTGGCTGAGCTGCTGGACCGCAAGCCCGCAGCCCTCTCCGGCGGCCAGAGACAGCGTGTGGCCATGGGCCGCGCCATCGTCCGTGAGCCCAAGGTGTTCCTGATGGACGAGCCGCTCTCCAACCTGGACGCCAAGCTGCGTGTCCAGATGCGCGCCGAGATCTCCGCGCTCCATCAGCGCCTGGGCGCCACCATCATCTACGTCACCCATGACCAGACCGAGGCCATGACCCTGGGCACCCGCATCGTCGTCATGAAGGACGGCATCATCCAGCAGGTCGCCTCCCCCCGTGAGCTCTACAATCACCCCGACAACCTGTTCGTGGCCGGCTTCATCGGAAGCCCCCAGATGAACTTTATCAATGCCGACTGCACGGCGAGTGGCAACGACGTCTACCTGGAGTTCGACGTCCATAAGGTCAAGCTCCCCGCCGACAAGGCCAAGGTCCTGAAGGATCAGGGCTACGTGGGCAAGCGGGTCATCATGGGCGTCCGTCCCGAGGCCATCTTCGAGGCCGAGCACGAGCTGGCGGCCCACCCCGACACCCAGTTCCAGGTGAAGGTCAACGGCTACGAGCTCCTGGGCTCCGAAGTTCTGCTGTACTTCAACCTCCTCAATGAGAAGCCCGCCGAGGTCCAGCGCCAGTTCACCGACGACGCTTACGCCAACGTGAAGAAGGTCCAGTGGTCCGCCAAGGTCAGCGCCGCCACCAACGCCCGTTACGGCAGCACCATCACCGTGGCCCTGGATTCCGACAAGATCCACGTCTTCGATAAGGACACTGAAAAAGCTATTGTCAACTAATAACGCCGAAAGCGGTAAGTGCGAGCCGACGGTTTCGTCGGCTCGCAAGCTCTATACGATATAATGGTATTAAAGGAGATCGGAACTATGGACATGAAATCAAAGGAATTCTGGTTCGTGGTGGGAAGTCAGTTCCTCTACGGGCCCGAGGTGCTGGACACCGTGGCCGCCCGGGCCGCCGAGATGGCGGACTGGATGAACGCCTCTGGCGTCCTGCCCTGCAAGATCGTCTACAAGGCCACCGTCAAGACGGACGCCGAGATCACAAAGACCATGAAGGCCGCCAACGCCGACGATGATTGCGCCGGCATCATCACCTGGTGCCACACCTTCTCTCCCAGCAAGATGTGGATCCACGGCTTTGATCTTCTCCAGAAGCCCTACTGCCACCTGGCCACCCAGTATAACCGCAACATCCCAAACCTCGAGATCGACATGGACTTCATGAACCTCAACCAGGCCGCCCACGGGGACCGGGAGCACGGCTTCATCGGCGCCCGGATGCGCCTTCCCCGGAAGATCATCGCCGGGTACTGGCAGGATCGGCCCGTTTTGGAGGAGCTGGGCGCCTGGATGCGCTCCGCCATCGGTTACGCCTTCTCCCACGAGCTGAAGGTCATCCGCTTCGGCGACAACATGCGCGAGGTGGCCGTCACCGAGGGCGACAAGGTGGAGACGCACATCAAACTTGGCTGGCAGGTGGACTACTGGCCCGTGGGGCACCTTGTGGAGACCATGGACGCCGTGACAGAGACCGAGATCGACGAGAAGATGGCCGAGTATGAGAGCCGCTACGACATGGACACCGACGATGTCTCCACCGTCCGCTATCAGGCCCGGGAGGAGATCGCCATGCGGAAAATTTTGAAGCGCGAGGGCGCGTCGGCCTTCTCCAACAACTTCCAGGACCTCTACGGCATGGAGCAGCTCCCCGGCCTTGCCACTCAGAACATGATGGCCGACGGCTGCGGCTACGGCGGCGAGGGCGACTGGAAGACCGCCGGCATGACCGCCATCATGAAGACCATGGCCCAGGGGCTCCCCGGCGGCACGGTGTTCATGGAGGACTACACCTACGACTTAAAGCCGGGGGACGAGGTCTCCCTGGGCGCCCATATGCTGGAGGTCTGCCCCTCCATCGCCGCCCAGAGGCCCAAGATCCAGGTCCACCCCCTGGGTATTGGAGACCGCCAGCCCCCCGCGAGGCTGGTCTTCGAGGGCAAGGAGGGCCCCGGCATTGTGGCGACCCTCATCGACATGGGCGGGCGGCTGAGACTCCTTATCCAGGACATTGAGGTCATCAAGCCCATCCTGGAGATGCCCAACCTCCCCGTGGCCCGGGTCATGTGGAAGGCCATGCCCGACCTGCTCACCGGCGTCAAGTGCTGGATCATGGCCGGCGGCGCCCACCACACCGTCCTCTCCACTGCCGTCACCGCCCAGATGATGATGGACTGGGCCCGGATGATGGAGATCGAGTGCGTCCACATCACCAAGGACACAAAGCCCGAGGAATTTGAGAAGGAGCTTTTCTATAACGACATCGCCTGGAAGCTCAAAAACTTGTAATCCCGGTCTGGAGGTGGTATAATGTCCATTACGATCCAAAAGGACTTTGCCGGAGTAGTCTACTCCCCCCGCCGGGAGGAGGTCTACGGCAATGGCGGCGGCGTCCTCTACCCCCGTCCGGTGGAGCTCCACCACGCCGGGGAGGATAACGGCCTGGTGCTGGCGGCCTTCGACCACTACACCGTGAAGGAGCCGCCGGTGACGCCCATCTACGCCTCCCGGGACCACGGGAAGACCTGGGAGTTCTACAGCCAGGTGGAGGACACGAAAAACGGCTACGGCCTTCGCTTCCAGCCCGTACTTCTGGAGCTGGACCGGGATGTGGCGGATCTGCCCGCCGGGACGCTGGTGTTCTCCGCAAACTCCATCCCGCTCACCTTCGAGTGCACCGAGCTCCTCTTTTTCATAAGCCGGGACCACGGGAAGACCTGGGAGTACCGCTCCACGGTCTGCGCCGGCGGGCCCCCGGTGGAGCAAAACTGGGACGCTCTCGGCCCGGTGTGGGAGCCCTTCATCTACCTCAACGCCGACGGGGACATTACCGTGGTCTACACCGACGAGCGGCCCCACACCAACAGGCTCCTCAACCAGACCCTGGCGCTTCAAGTCTCCAAGGACGGCGGGAGGACCTGGGGCGAGGAGAAATTCGTCACCGCCGTGCCCGACGGCTTCCAGCGCCCCGGCATGGCCATCGTCACCCGCCTTCCCAACGGCCGCTACTTCATGTGCTACGAGGTCGTGAACTTCAAGGAGTCCATGTTCCCGCCCTGCGAGGTGCGCTTTAAGCTCTCCGACGACGGCGTGGACTGGGGCGACCCGGCGATTTTGGGGACGGTGGCCCAGACCTCGGACGGCTTCTTCCTGGGGTCTATGCCCTACTGCGTCTGGGTGCCCCAGGGGGGCCCTGACGGCACCATCATCCTCTCCAGCAAAAAGGACTCCGGCCCCGTGGGACTCCGGGACCCCGGATGGTTTCTCGTGAACTACCATTTGGGGGAGGGACCCTGGGAGCGGATCCCGATGCTCGTGACCTACGACTCCCGTATGCACCAGGCCGGCTGGAGCATGGGCATGTGTACCGTGGAGGACGGGACGAAGCTACTCCAGCTGTGCCCGTCGCAGATGGATACAAGGATGCTGCAAATTTCCTACGGCATCGGAAATATACTTGAAAACTGATAAAAAGGAGATTTAACATGATAGATCTCACCAAGACCGCCATCGGCATCGAGCTTGGCTCCACCCGCATCAAGGCCGTGCTCATCGACGAGCGCCACATCCCCATCGCCTCCGGCGACCACGAGTGGGAAAACCGCCTTGTGAACGGCGTGTGGACCTACTCCATGGAGGACATCCACACCGGCCTTCGGGACTGCTACGCCAACTTAAAGCGGGACGTCCGGGAGAAATTCGGCGTGGAGCTCACCACCGTGGGTGCCATCGGCGTCTCCGCCATGATGCACGGGTATCTGCCCTTCGACAAGGACATGAACCAATTAGCGGAGTTTCGAACCTGGCGCAACACCATCACCGGGCAGGCTGCGGAGGAGCTGACGAAGCTCTTCGGCTTCAACATCCCCCAGCGCTGGTCCATCGCCCACCTCTATCAGGCCATTTTGAACGGCGAGGAGCATCTGCCCAGACTCGCGCACCTCACCACCCTGGCCGGCTACATCCACTATGAGCTCACCGGCAAGCACGTCATGGGCATCGGCGAGGCCTCCGGCATGTTCCCCATCGACAGCGCGGAGCTGGACTACAACCAGCGGATGGTGGAGCTCTTCGACGCCCTCACGGAGTTCAAGGGCTACGACTGGAAGCTCCGGGACGTGCTGCCCCGCGTCTTAGTGGCCGGCGAGCACGCCGGCGTCCTCACCGAGGCCGGAGCGAAATTCCTAGACCCCGAGGGGACCCTGCGGCCCGGCGTTCCCGTGTGCCCGCCGGAGGGCGACGCGGGAACCGGCATGTCCGCCACCAACTCCGTGAAGGTGGGGACGGGCAACGTCTCTGCCGGGACCTCGGACTTCGCCATGGTGGTGGTGGATAAGACCCTGGGCGTACACCGGGAGATCGACATGGTGACGACCCCCTCCGGCGCCCCCGTGGCCATGGTCCACTGCAACAACTGCACCTCCGACATCAACGCCTGGGTGGGCCTCTTCGCGGACTTCGCCCAGAGCGCGGGGATCGAGATCGACAGGGGAGCCCTCTTCACCCTCCTCTTTAACAAGGCCATGGAGGGGACCCCGGACTGCGGAGGGCTTCTCAGCTTCAACTACTTCTCCGGTGAGGGCGTCACCGACGTGGACCAGGGCCGGCCCCTCTTTATGCGCGCGCCGGACGCTAAGATGAGCCTTGCCAACTTCATGCGCACCCATCTTCTCTCGGCTCTCGCCACCTTGAAGATCGGCCTTGACATCCTCACTGGTGAGGAGCAGGTGAAGATCGACAAGCTCTACGGCCACGGCGGCTTTTTCAAGACTCCCGGCGTGGGCCAGACCATGCTCTCCGCCGCCGCCGGCGTGCCGGTGAGCGTCATGGAGACCGCCGGAGAGGGCGGCCCCTACGGGATGGCGCTTTTGGCGGCCTATATGATCCGCAAGGTGGGCACCGAGACGCTGGACGAGTACCTGGAAAACCGGGTCTTCGCCGACGCCAAATCCTCCACGCTGATGGCGGGGAAGGATGACGTGGACGGCTTCAACGCCTTCCTCACCAAATATAAAAAGGCCATCCCGGTGGAAAAGCTGGCTACGGAGGTAATGTAAAATGCTTGAAGAACTGAAAAAAGTGGTGTGCGAGGCGAACCTTGAGCTTCCGCGCCACGGACTTGTGACCTTCACCTGGGGCAACGTCTCCGGCATCGACCGGGAGCGGGGCCTTGTGGTCATCAAGCCCTCCGGCGTTGAGTACGACGGCATGAAGCCCGAGGACATGGTGGTGGTGGATATGAACGGCAAGGTGGTGGAGGGGCACTACAAGCCCTCCTCCGACACCCCCACCCACGTGGCCCTCTACAAGGCGTTCCCGACGCTCGGCGGCGTTGTCCACACCCACTCCCGCTGGGCCACCTCCTTCGCCCAGGCCGGACGGGGCATCCCGCCCTTCGGCACCACCCAGGGCGACTACTTCTACGGCGAGATCCCCTGCACCCGCCGCATGACCCCGGAGGAGATCGCCGG
>CANQZF010000038.1 GCA_947628265.1 uncultured Oscillospiraceae bacterium | reverse complement strand
CCAAGCACGATGGCGGAGGCGGCGCACACGGCCAGCACCACCAGGGTGTTGTTGGTAGTCTGCTTCGCCGTGGGCCAGACGACCTTCTTGAGCTCGCTCTTCATGCCCCGGAACCAGTCGGCTACGCGGGTGAAGAACTTCTTTTCGGACTTTGCCATTTTCTCCCCTCCGTTACTTCGTCTCCGTGTGGAGCGTATGCTTGCGGCAGAAACGGCAGTACTTCTTGAGCTCCAGCTTGTCGGGCGTGTTGCGCTTGTTCTTGGTCGTGTTGTAGTTGCGCTGCTTGCACTCGGAGCAGCGGAGGACTACCTTGACTCTGTTCTCAGCGGCCATTTATTTCGGCACCTCCTATATAATTGCCTCCCTGTTTTATATTGACCGAGGCGGCGTATTCAGGCGCGGGGCGCACAAAAACAAGACCTCTCGGACGACAGGTGAAGAAATTATAGCACCGGCCACCCCCCAAGTCAACAATTATTTTCGGAAAAATCGTTGAAATCCCCAAAATATCCTTTATAATATAGGGCAAAAGCCCATTTGGAGGTATCGGTATGCGCGTGATGGCGGTGGATTACGGGGATCAGCGGACGGGTGTGGCCTTTTCAGACCTCACCGGCACCATCGCGGGGGAGGCCTTCGTCATCCGGGAGTGGGACCCGGAGCGCCTGGCGGACAGGCTCGCGGAGGCGTGCGAGAGCCGGGGCGCGGAGCGGATCATATTGGGCAACCCCCTCAACATGGACGGCTCGGCGGGGCCGAGAAGCGAGAAAAGCCGCGCCCTCCGGGACCTGCTCACAAAACGCACGGACAAACCCGTGGTTCTCTGGGACGAGCGCCGCACCACCGTGGAGGCCCACGCCATCCTCTCCGCCAACGACAGGCACGGGAAACGCCGGAGGGAGACGGTGGACGCCGTAGCCGCCACCCTCATTTTGGAGGGGTATCTTGAGTCCCTTGGGCGGTAAGAATAAGTTTTTTTAAAGTACCCTTTCCTCCACCCGCAACCGGGGAGGGAGAAAAGGGTACTTATATATTATGAAGGGCCCTTCAAAGGAACAAAAAAAGAAAGGAGGCGAAGGCGTGGAGGACGAGGAAATCGTCGAGCTCTATTTTGCCCGGGACGAACGGGCGCTCCGGGAGACGGAGGCCAAATACGGCCCCCTCTGCCGTAAGATCGCGATCAACATCCTGGGCGCGCCCCAGGACGCGGAGGAGTGCGTCAACGACGTCTATCTGGCGCTCTGGGACGCCATCCCGCCGGCAAGGCCCCGGAGCCTCATGGCCTTCGCCGCCGGCGTCACCCGCCGCCAGGCCCTGAAAAGGCTCCGCCACGACTCCGCCGGGAAGCGTTCCCCCGGGTGCCTGGTGCCCCTATCGGAGCTTGCGGAGGTCCTGCCGGACGAGAGGTTCAGCTCCGGCGTGGAGGACGAAGACCTGGCCCGGCTCATCGGACGCTTTCTCAGGGAGCAGAGCCCCGAGGCCCGGTGCGTCTTCATCCGGCGCTACTGGTACTTCGACTCCGTGCGGGACATCGCCGGACGGTACGGCTTTAGCGAAAACAAGGTGAAATCTCTCCTCTTTCGCGGGCGGAACCGTCTGAAAGACTATTTGAGAAAGGAAGGTGTTTCCATATGAACATACCCAGGATCGCCGACGTTCTGGGCCTCATCGACGAGGACCTGCTGGACGCCGAGCTTCCAAAGAGAAGTCGGCGGGGCAGGACCGTCAGGATTTTGCTGGCCGCCGCGTGCGTGTGCCTCGTTCTGGGGACCATCACCGCCCTGGCCGCCGGGGCGGGCACCGCGCTTCTGGCCAAGTTCCGAAAGGGGGAGGACGGCGGCTTTGAGTCCGGCTACGACATGTCCGCCCAGCTGACGCTCTTCCCGGAGGAGGCCCTGACCGGGGAGATACGGGAGGTCCCGGCCATCATTCGCCGGCAGCTGGAGGAGGCCAAATCCTGGTCAGACCAGACGCCCAACACCTACTACCGCGCCTTCGACACCGCCGCCGAGGCCCTGGAGTACGTGGGCTTAGACGCACTCCAGCCCATCCGCTGGAGCGTGGAGGAGACGGGGACGACCCTCTCCGTCCTCGGGGGAGCGCAGGGGGAGATCGCCGACGTGAGCGTTGTGACCTACTGGGAAGAGGGGGAGGCGCGCCTTCAGACCGTGGCGTGGCTGCGCACCCGGAACAGCGGTGAGGACACCACCCTTGGCGTTCGCACCACGGAGGATGTGGGTTACACGGAGGAGCGCTTCACCGCCGCCGGGGGCTTTGACTGCCACGTGATCCGCTCCACCGCCCTGGAGAGCGGCGTCCTCTGCTGCGACGGCTACATCGTCCGCGCCGGCATCCTCTACTCCCTCCACGCCGCCTACCCGCCCTCCGCCGAGGCCCGGGTCGACGAGCTCCTCCACGTCTGGGCCGACCAGTTCGAGCCGGAAGAGAGGTGAAAGGAACATATGAAAAAAAGAATTTTATCGGCCCTCCTGGCCGCGCTGCTCCTTCTCTCCCTCTCCGCCTGCGGGGAGACCGCGCCGGAGGAGGACGTTAAATTGGATTTAGACGCCGTCGCGCGGGCCCTGTGCGACAGCGGGTATTTTTCCGGGGAAATGGCCATGGTGGACCCCGAGACGGTGCCGGAACTGCTGCTCTTAGATGAGGACAGGGTCGAGGCCACCAGGGAGGATTTGGCGGACGCCAGGTACTACGGCGTGATGCTGGGCACATCCGCCAACCAGTTTCTGCTTCTGGAGGGGGCGAGCCCCGAGGCGGCGGAGCGCCTGGAGGAGGCGCTGAGAGTTTACGCCGAGGACCAGAGGATTGGCTTCGCCACCTACCTCCCGGAACAGGCGGCGCGGTTTGAGGACTTCATCCTGGAGCGTCGGGGCAAATATCTCCTCTTCGCCATCGGGGAGGACCGCGAGGCGCTGTCCGCCCTTTGCCAAAGGCTCATGAACGGCGAATAATTCATTTTTCAAATCGCTTACCCCACCGGCATAATTGCGGGTGGGGGGATTTTTATTGGCAAAATTCATTAAAACCGTTAAAAGATTGTCAATCTTGGGGGCCGGTTCGGGTCAAAAAGACGAAAAAACCATAAAAAAGTCCTGATTTTTCATTGCGGGGCCATAGACAGCTGTGATATACTGTAAGCGTCAAAGCGCGAATTGGGAAAATTCCCGCTTTGACGCGGTTTTTATTTATATGGGAATGGGAGGAATGGATGCGTGAATTATCCTAAATTACACGGGGTCCACGTTCCCCACAGAAAAAATACCGCCGGACTTTCGGCGGTGAGGATGCCGGTACCGGCCACGGTGACCATCCCGATGTCCATGCACATCGGGGCCCCGGCGGACCCTGTGGTGAAGGTGGGGGACACCGTGAAGGTGGGCCAGCTCATCGCCAGGGCCGGGGGCTTCGTCTCCTCGCCGGTATACGCCAGCGTCTCCGGCAAGGTCAAAAAGATCGACGATATGCTGATGTCCACGGGCCGGTACATGAAGGCCGTCACCATCGAGTCGGACGGGGAGCAGACGCCCCTGGAGACCATAGCGCCCCCGGAGGTCACGGATCTCCAGTCCTTTTTAAACGCCGTCCGGGACAGCGGCGTGGTGGGCCTGGGCGGCGCGGGGTTCCCCACGGCGGTGAAGCTCTCCGTGAAGGACCTTAATCAAATCGAGGCCGTCATCATCAACGGCGCGGAGTGCGAGCCCTACGTCACCTCGGACACCCGCACCATGCTGGACGACGTGGAGTGGATCCGGGAGGGCATCGCCCTCTTGCAAAAGTACCTTCTGGCCAAGCGGGTGGTCATCGGCATCGAGGCCAACAAGCCCCAGTGCGTCAAGGCCATGGAGAACATGGCGTCCGGCATGACGGGCGTGGAGGTCATGGCCCTGCCCGCCCTCTACCCCCAGGGCGGCGAGAAGGTCCTCATCTACCACACCACGGGCCGCGTGGCCCCGGAGGGCAAGCTGCCCATCGACGCCGGGGCGGTGGTCATCAACTGCACGACCCTGGCCGCCATCGCAAAATACATAAAGACGGGTATGCCGCTGGTGGAAAAGGTGGTCACCGTGGACGGCTCGGCGGTCCGTGAGCCCAAGAACGTCATCGCCCCCATCGGCGCGTCCATGCAGTCGCTCTTCGACTTCTGCGGCGGGTTTAAATCCGATCCCAAAAAGGTCCTCTACGGCGGGCCCATGATGGGCATCGCGGTGCCGAACACCGATTTCCCCGTGATGAAGAACACCAACGCCATTTTGGCTCTCAACGAGAAGGACGCCATCCTGCCGGAGCCCACGGCCTGCATCCGCTGCGGGTCCTGCGTGGACGCCTGTCCCTTAAGGCTCATGCCGGCGGCCATCGAGGCGGCGTACAATAAGCGCAACGTGGATAAGCTCCGGGCCCTCCACGCAAACCTGTGTATGGAGTGCGGCTGCTGCTCCTTCGTGTGTCCGGCGAAACGTATGCTGGTGCAGACAAATAAATTGGCCAAGGGCCTTATCGCCGCCGACAACGCGGCGAAGAAGGCCGAGGCCGACAGAAAAGCCAAGGAGGCCGCGGATAAGGCTGGAAAGGAGGCGGCGGTAAAATGAACGAGCTCACTGTCAGCGTATCCCCCCATCTGCGCAGCCCCCGCACCACCCAGAAAATCATGCTGGACGTGCTCATCGCCCTCTGCCCCGCCCTTATCGCCTCCGTCTTCATCTTCGGATGGCGCACGCTCCTTTTGACCGGCGTTTCGGCGGCCATGTGCGTGGCCTGTGAGTATATCTGGGAGAAGCTCATGAAGCAGCCCATCACCGTGTCGGACCTGTCCGCCGTGGTCACCGGCGTGCTCTTAGCCTTCAACGTCCCCGCCACCATGCCCGTGTGGGAGCTTTTGGTGGGGGACGTGGTGGCCATCATCTGTGTCAAGATGCTCTTCGGCGGCATCGGCTGCAACTTCGTAAACCCGGCTCTGGTGGGCAGGGTCGTGATGTTCTTCTCCTTCACCGCCGACATGACGAATTTCCCCGCCCCGGCGGGGACGGTGGACGCCCTCACCTCCGCCACGCCCCTGGCCCTCATCCGCGCCGGCTCCATCGGCTGGAGCGAGCTTCCCCAGCTGCTTTTAGGCGTCCACGGCGGCGTTTTGGGTGAGACCTGCGCCATTGCCCTTATCCTGGGCGGCGTGTACTTATGCGTCCGCAAGGTCATCAAGCCCATTATCCCCCTGGCGTATGTGGGCTCCTGCCTTCTCTTCATGTGGGTTTTCGGCTCCCCCCAGCCGGTGCTGGCAATCTTCTCCGGCGGACTTCTGCTGGGCGCCATCTTCATGGCGACGGACTACGTCACCACCCCCACCACGAACCTGGGCAAGCTCATCTTCGGCCTGGGGTGCGGACTTTTGACGGCGCTGATGCGGTGCTTCGCAAGCTCCGCCGGCGCGGTGACCTTCTCCATCCTTCTCATGAACCTTGTGGTGCCGTACATCAACGACGCGACGGCCCCCAAGCCCTTTGGAGGTGTTGAGGCAAAATGAGTAAAGAGACTTTCAACGAGTACATAAAGCCCTTTGTGGTGCTGGTTTGCATCTGCCTTGTGGTGTCCTTCCTCCTGGCGTTCACCAACTCCAAGACCGCCCCGGTGGTGGCGGAGAATGAGCGCATCGAGGCGGAGAGGACCCGTCAGGCGGTGCTCCCGGGTTCCGCGAGCTTCACGGAGCTTGATGTCTCCGCCATCGACGGCGTGGAGACGGCCTTCCGGGAGACGAGCGGCGCGGGCTACGTGGTCACCGCCGGGTATAAGGGCTACGGCGGCATCGTCACCGTCACCGTCGGGCTCGACAACGACGGCAAGGTGGTGGGTATCTCCGCCAACGTCAGCTCAGAGACCAAGGGCATCGGCTCCAAGGCGGGGCAGGAGAGCTACCTCTCCAATTATAAAGACCTTGTGAACGCGGCAGCGGCGGAGCAGGTGGACACCATCTCCAACGCCACCTATTCCAGCACCGCCGTTCGAAACGGCGTTTCCTCCATCCTCCGGAATTTTGAGAGCATAAAGGGGGCGAGCGAAAAATGAAGGACAAAATGAAGATCCTCTTAAACGGCATGTTCAAGGAAAACCCCGTCCTCATCCTGGCCCTGGGGTGCTGTTCGGTGCTGGCGGTGTCGGTTTCCGTCTCCGGCGGCTTCGGCATGGGCGTGGCCCTCACGTTCGTGCTGGTGTGCTCCAACGTGGTTATCTCCCTTTTGCGGAATATCATTCCCTCCAAGGTCCGCATCCCCTGCTACATCGTGGTTATCGCCACCTTTGTGACGCTGGTGGAGATGCTGATGGAGGCGTATTTAAAGTCCCTCTATGACTCCCTGGGCGTGTTTTTGAGCCTCATCGTGGTCAACTGCATCGTCTTAGGCCGCGCCGAGATGTTCGCCAGCAAGCACGGCGTGGTGGACAGCTTCTTTGACGGCCTTGGTATGGGCATCGGCTACACCATGGTCATCGTGGGGATGTCCGTCATCCGGGAGCTCTTCGGCTCCGGGACGCTTTTAGGCTACCGCATCATCCCGGAGGGCTACCAGCTGGGAATCTTGACCCAGGCCCCCGGCGGGTTCTTCCTCTTCGGCTGCGCCATCGCCATTCTCGTGGCGGCCATGGCCAAAAAAGGCAAAAAGTTTGAGCCCAAGATGGGCTGTGACGGCAACTGCGCCGCCTGTCACTCCGCTTGTGAGGACAGAAAGGAGGCCGAGGCGAAATGAGTAAGATCTTCCTCATTCTCTTCACCCTGGTATTCACCGAAAACTACGTTTTGGTGCAATTTTTGGGCATCTGCCCGTTTTTGGGCGTCTCCCAGAAGTTCTCCTCCTGCATTGGCATGTCCGGGGCCGTCATCTTCGTCATGACCCTGGCCTCCGCTGTGACCTGGGGCATCTATCAGGCGCTGATGATCCCCTTTGGCCTTCAGTTCATGCGGACCATCATCTTCATCCTGGTCATCGCGGCCCTGGTGCAGCTGGTGGAGATCACCCTTAAAAAGTTCATGCCGCCCCTCTATAAGGCGCTGGGCGTGTATCTGCCGCTTATCACCACCAACTGCGCCGTTCTGGCGGTGACCATCCTCAACATTGACAACAGCTATAATTTCCTGGAGTCCTGCGTCTCCGGCTTCTCCGCCGGCCTCGGCTTCTCCCTGGCGCTCATTCTCTTTTGCGGCGTCCGGAAGAGCCTGGAGCTGGCCCATCCCCCCAAGTGCTTTGAGGGTCTGCCCATCAGCCTCATCGCGGCGGCCTTCACCAGCATGACCTTTATGGGCTTCACCGGCATGGCCGAGAACATGTTCGGCGGTTGAGGGGAGGAGAGAATATGGCAGCGATTTTAAACGCGGTATGGATCTTGGCGGCCATCGGCGCCGTGTGCGCGGTGCTCCTCATCCTGGCCTCCAAGTTCATGTACGTCCCCGTGGACGAGGAATTCCCGAAAATCCGGGAGTGCCTTCCCGGGGCCAACTGCGGCGCGTGCGGGTACGCCGGGTGCGACGGCTACGCCTCCGCCCTGGCCTCCGGGGACGAGACGGCCATCAACAAGTGCGTGGCCGGCGGCGACGCGGTGGCCAAGGCCTTGGCGGAGGCCACGGGCGCGGAGTTCGCGGACGTCATCGAGCAGGTGGCCATCGTCCGGTGCTCCGGCGACTGCAACACCGTGAAAAATAAGGAGGAGTACCAGGGCCTTAAGTCCTGCGCGGCGGCAAAGCTCCTCTACGGCGGCCCCTCCATGTGCGTCTACGGGTGCATCGGCCTTGGCGACTGCGAGAAAATTTGCCCCGAGCACGCCATCCGTGTGGTGGACGGCCTCGCGCATGTGAACTTCCGGGCGTGCATCGGCTGCGGCATGTGCGTGCGCACCTGCCCCAACCACGTCATCACCCTGATGCCCGACGTGGAGCGGGTCATCGTGGGCTGCTCCAACCACGACAAGGGCGCCAACACCCGCAAAGCCTGCTCCAAGGGCTGTATCGGGTGCCACAAGTGCGAAAAGGAGTGCCCCGCCGGGGCCATCACCGTCGTGGACAACCTCTCCCGGATCGACTACGACAAGTGTATCGACTGCGGCCACTGTCAGGAGGTCTGCCCCGTGGGGTGCGTCCACTTCCGGGATTTCCGGGGGGCCCACACCCACCCGGAGGGCACAAGGTAAAATCGGAACATAGTATAAAAGGCGACCCGAGGGCCGCCTTTTATAATGAGCTTGGAGGGCTGACGGTGAGATTTACGAAAATGCAGGGGGCTGGCAACGACTTCGTTGTCATCGAAAATTTTGACGGGCACGTCAAAAGGGAGGAATATTCCCGGCTGGCGGAAAAGCTCTGTACGCGGCGCTTTTCCATCGGGGCTGACGGCCTCATGGTGCTGGAGCGCTCCCAAAACGGCGGGGACATCCGCATGACCTTTCTCAACAGCGACGGCTCCTTCGGGGAGATGTGCGGCAACGGGGCCCGGTGCGTCACCCGCTACGCCCTGGAGCACGGCTTCGGGCGGGACGGGCACGTGACGGTGGAGACCACGGCGGGGATGGTGACCGGGCGGCGCGAGGCCAGCGGCCTCTTTACCGTGCGCCTCAACGACCCCACGGTCCTGGAGCCGGAGTGGGAAATTGTAATAAATGGCAAACACATTCTCTGCGCCTATGTGGAGCTGGGAGACCCCGGCATCCCCCACGCCGTGGTGCTTTGGGAGGACTGGGAGGCCGTGCCGGAGGAGGAGCTTCGAAAGCTCGGCCGGGCCATCCGCTCCTATCCCGGCTTCCCCAAGGGGGCCAACGTCACCTTCTGCCGCCTTGCGGGGGAGAACGCCCTTGTGGCCCGCACCTTCGAGCGGGGCGTGGAGGATTTTACCTTAGCCTGTGGTACCGGCTGCGGCTCCACCGTGGCGGCGCTGACCGCGCGGGGCGTGGTCTCCGGGAGAAATACCCGTCTCTCCGTCCCCGGCGGGGATCTCTACGTCTCCGTCAACAACGCCGGCGGCAAAATATCGGACATCCTCCTCACCGGCCCCGCCGTGACCGTGGCGGTGGGGGAGACTCCCGAAAAAAATTGACCTCTTCGACAAAAGAAGTCAAAATTTCCTATTTACAATTTGTCCCAGTTGCGCTATTATATGCTTACAGCTTATCCGAGCTTCGAAATATCCCATCGAAGACCGTAAGCTCATATCTTTATCCCACAACCCTATTTTTGGCGGTCCGCAAGGACCGCCGCCTTTTTTTAAACTGGCTTTGAAGCCCCGCAAAAAATATTAAATAAAAAACGGGCGGGTCTGGGATGAAATAGTCAATAGTTAGTAGACACAAAAAGTAATAAATCAGGCCACCAGTTCTGTGCGAAACAGGACTGGTGGTTTACCGTTCAGCTTGCGAACAGGCCGGACGAAGTTAAAGTAGTGGACGCATTCGGCCACTACGTCACGCAGATTATCTCTCTCCCAGTAGCGGAAATGCTTGCGGAGCGTATCCTTGAACCGTCCCCAGAAGCTCTCCATCACAGCGTTGTCTCTGGGCACACCGGCTCTTGACATACTCTGGAGAACGTTGTATTGTGTAAGCAGGTTGCAATAACCGGCAGATGAGTACTGAACGCCTTGGTCGCTGTGGAAAAGGACTTGGCGTCCGGTACTCTCTGTTCGTTTTAGGAGCCTTTCGGCAGGGCGCATGACCAGAAGATTGTCAAAGGTATCGCTCAATTCCCACTCCAGGACCTCGTTGTTATACAGGTCCAGGAAGGCTGCGAGATAATGCCACTTGCCACGGTGCTTTATGTAGGTGACGTCCGTGACTACTTTCCGCATGGGAGCGTCTGCCTTGAAGTCACGGTTCAGCAGATTAGGGTAACGGATATGTTCAAGGCCGGAGTATTTGTTTTTAGCTCTGCGGCAGTAACCGTGGATATGCTGTCTTTGCATAGACTTGAATACGCTGGGGTCGCTCACTACAAGGCCAAACTGAAGGGCGAGCATATCCCGGATGGATCGGTAGCCCATCATGGGGTGATGTGCGTGGATGTCGCTCACATAGGCGTCCAGGACCTGCTGGGACTGCTCGTAACAGTTGAGCTCGCCACGTCGTTGGAGCCACTTATAGTAGCCGCTGCGAGATACACCGTATATGGCGCAAAGCTCCGTTACGGAGTGCTTGTCTGTCTGCCGCTGTATCTCGGCATACATCTGCTGGATCACTTTTTTTGGGCATCGCCCTCCTTTCGTGCGTTGTGTTGTTTTAAACGGGCCACCTCCGCTTCCTTCTCCGCCAGTTCCCGCTTCAGAAGCTCAATTTGGTACTGGAGCTGCTCTGTGTAGGAAAGCTCCTTGCGGCGTTCATAACGGGACAGAGGATTGCCGGGTTTCTTCTTTGGCTCCAGTCCTGTTTCGCCCTCTGTCTGGTATTTCTTCACCCACTCTGACACACGCTGGTTTCGTATCTCCGGTTCCCATGCGCGAATAGGCTTGCCGTTAAGTACCTCTTTTACTATTGCCAGCTTTTCTTCCTTGCTTCGTATCGTATACTTCCTCGCCATGTATATCCCTCCTCGTATAATAAGATTTGACAGGAATTTTGTAAGTGTTATCTGTCATTCACTCCGAAAAACCAGCAGGC
>CANQZF010000037.1 GCA_947628265.1 uncultured Oscillospiraceae bacterium | reverse complement strand
AGGGCCGCAACCTCTTTAGCCTTCCCCGCAGGGCGGGGAAGGTGGCGCGTTAGCGACGGATGAGGTGAGAAGGTGCGATCATCTGAGTGCTTCCCAAGTCGCTACCCTCTCACCTCACCCCTACCCCTCCCCGCCCTGCGGGGAGGGCTTTTATAAGGATGCGGCTTACGCCGCACATTAAATCATTCGCCGCAAATTTTTGCGGCGAAAACCTTTTCCGGGGATGGCGTGTTTATTTCCACCTCAATATCAAACCACCGTGCACGGGCTACCGTCCAAATTGCCCCTCCCTCCGGGAGGGGGCAGGGGGTGGGAGTCAAATCAGCGGCCCCGTGGGCCGCAACCTTTTTAGCCCCCCATTCAATATTTTTCGCGGGGCTTCGCCTCGCGAAAAATCCCTTTTGTTTTGCGCAGTGTCCGGCCCTTCGGGCCGTGCGCGGAGCAAAACGGCAGAAAAAAATCCCTGAATTCCGCAGAATTCAGGGATTTTTTCCGCACGTTCCCCTTGCCGGAAAAGCCCACAGGGCTTTTTCGGCACGTAAAAAACAAGGCCCCAACGGGGCCTTGTTTTTTTACGCTTCTTCGATAGCTCCCACGGGGCACTCGCCCTCGCAGGCTCCGCAGTCGATGCAGACATCGGGGTCCACGACGTGCTGGCCGTCACCCTCGGCGATGGCTCCCACGGGGCAGGCGGCCTCGCAGGCTCCGCAGTTGACACAGGCGTCCGTAACTTTTCTGGGCATGATATGTACCTCCATTATTTATAATAGTCCATTTTTCGACAGGCCCCCATGGTCTGTCAATAGCATTGTAACACGGATTTGAGAAAAATCAATTATCTTTTTTCAGATTTTAAGGGGAAATTTGTTAAATCGCACAATTTTGACCTTTTGACCACGCCCGTATGGTCAAACATCAGAAAAACGGAGAAAAACTTAGAAATTCTTTGAAATTTAAAGATAAACCGTTCCTATATGAAAGTCAGTGAACGTCAAAGGTCAGAAAAGGTCAAACGGGGCCTTGCCGTTTTGGGCCCCCGGGGGTACAATACGGGCATAAGGTCAAAGAAAGTCAAAGTCAAGGAGATGCGACCCATGGGTATTTCGGACGTCATCGCGGAGTTCATCAACGGCCTTTTAGCGGAGGACTCCACGGCGGAGCTCCAGCGTTCGGAGCTGGCAAGCCGCTTCAACTGCGTGCCAAGTCAGATTAACTACGTCATCGCCACCCGCTTTTCCCCGGAGCGCGGGTACGTGGTGGAGAGCCGCCGGGGCGGCGGCGGGTACATCCGCATCCGCCGGGTCCAGTCGGACCCCAAGCTCCTCATCATGCACACGGTGAACGCCGTGGGGGACCGGGTGGACGCCGCCACCGCCGCCGCGCTCCTACAAAACTGCGTCTCGGCGGGGGTGCTGGGCGAGGCGGCCGGGAAGCTGATGCTCTCCGCCCTCACCGACCAGGCCCTGCGCCCGGTGACACCGGAGGGCCGGGACGTGGTCCGGGCCTCCGTTTTAAAGCAGATGCTTCTGTCCACGCTTTAATAAGTATTTTAACAGGAATTTTGAAAGGAGAAATCATTATGAAATGCACAAATTGCGGTAAGAATAACGCTGTCAGCCACTATAGATACGAGATAAACGGCAAGGTCACCGAGGCGCATCTGTGCGAGGAGTGCGCCCGCCAGCTCCAGCCGGAGCGGGAGTTCGCCGCCATGTCCCGGGAGCTTTTTGGGGATATGGACAACTTCTTTGACGCGCCCATCACCGGCGGCGGGCTCCTCCGGAGCTTCTTCGGCCGGGACCCCTTCGAGGGGTTTTTCGGCGGGCCCCTGTCCCTCTTCGGCGCGCCCCGCATCGAAATAAGCTTCCCGGAGGCCGGGGAGGCCCCGGCAAAGCCGGAGGGCGCCGCAGACCCGTTGGTGGACCCGGAGCTTTCCAGAAAGCGGGAGCTCAACGCCCTCCGGGAGGAGATGCGGGCCGCCGCCGAGAGCGAGGACTACGAGAAGGCCGCCGAGCTCCGGGATAAGCTCCGGGAGCTGGAGAAGAAGGACAGCAAGTAACGCGAGGGCGGGAGGCCAAATGTCTCTCGCCCCTTTGTACCAGGGAGGTGCTTTTTATGAAAAATGAAGACCGCTTCACCGAGAGAGCCAGGAACGTTCTGAACCTGGCCCACGAGTCCGCCGCCGAGCTGGGCCACGGCTACGTGGGCAGCGAGCATATCCTGCTGGGGCTGGCCGCCGACGGGGGCGGGGCCGCCGCCAAGATCCTCCGCAAGGCGGGGATGGACGAGGCGCTCATCCGGGCCTCCATCGAAAAACTGGTGGGCCGGGGGGAGAGCTCCGACACCACCGTCCAGGGCCTGACCCCCCGGGCCAAACGGATCATTGAGCTTGCCATCATGGACGCCACGCGCCTGGGCCACAGCTACGTGGGCACGGAGCACCTGCTGATGGGCATCCTCCGGGAGACGGACAGCGTGGCCGCCCGGATCCTCACCGCCTCCGGGGCCGACCTCAACCGGCTCTACACCGAGCTTATCAATATGTTCGACCGTGGCGTCCGGGCCGGGGCCGCCGAGCGGGGCGCCACGCGCCACCCGGAGACAAAGACCCTGGACCAGTTCTCACGGGATCTCACCGTCATGGCCGCCAAGGGGCAATTAGACCCCGTCATCGGGCGGGAGCGGGAGGTGGCGCGGGTCATCCAGATCCTCTCCCGCCGCACCAAAAATAACCCGGTGCTCATCGGCGAGCCCGGCGTTGGCAAGACAGCCATCGCCGAGGGGCTTGCCCAGAAGATCGTCTCCGGCGACGTGCCGGAGGACCTGCGGGGCAAGCGGGTGGTGTCCCTGGACCTCACCGGCATGGTGGCCGGGACCAAGTACCGGGGGGACTTTGAGGAGCGCATCAAGGCGGCCTTGGACGAGGTGAAAAAGGCCGGGGACGTGATCCTCTTCATCGACGAGCTCCACACCATCGTGGGCGCGGGGGCCGCCGAGGGGGCCATCGACGCCTCCAATATCTTAAAGCCCGCCCTCTCCCGGGGGGAGATCCAGGCCATCGGCGCCACCACCTTGAATGAGTACCGCAAGTATATCGAGAAGGACGCCGCCCTGGAACGCCGGTTCCAGCCGGTGCAGGTGGACGAGCCCACCGAGGACGAGTCCGTGGAGATCCTTCGGGGCCTTAGGGACAAGTATGAGGCCCACCACAAGCTGAAGATCGCCGACGAGGCCCTGGTCGCCGCCGTGAAGCTCTCCCGCCGGTATATAAACGACCGCTATCTCCCGGACAAGGCCATCGACTTGGTGGACGAGGCCGCCTCCCGGGTGCGCATGGAGGAGCTGCGGCTCCCCCCGGACCTGAAGACCTTAGAGGGCGAGGCCGCCGCCCTCAGTGCCGAGAAAGAGTCCGCCGTCCAGAACCAGGACTTTGAGCGGGCCGCCAAGCTCCGGGACGCGGAGCGGGCCAAGCGGGCGGAGCTGGAGGAGGTCCGCAAAAAATGGAGCGAGGGCAAGCTGGGCTCCGGCAAGCGCGTCACCGCCGAGGACATCGCCGCCGTGGTGGCCGGCTGGACGGGCATCCCCGTCACCACCCTCACGGAGGACGAGGGGGAGCGGCTCCTTAAAATGGAGGAGACCCTGCATCGGCGGGTCATCGGCCAGGACGAGGCCGTGGCCGCCGTCTCCCGGGCCATCCGCCGGGGGCGGGTGGGACTCAAGGACCCCCAGAGGCCCATCGGCTCCTTCCTCTTTCTCGGCCCCACCGGCGTGGGCAAAACCGAGCTCTGCCGGGCTCTCGCCGAGGCCATGTTCGGGGACGAGAACGCCATGGTGCGTATCGATATGTCGGAGTACATGGAGAAGCACACCGTCTCCAAGCTCATCGGCTCCCCTCCGGGCTACGTGGGGTATGACGAGGGCGGCCAGCTCACCGAGAAGGTCCGCCGCCACCCCTATTGCGTGGTGCTCTTCGACGAGATCGAAAAGGCCCATGAGGACGTCTACAACATCATGCTTCAGATCATGGAGGACGGGCGTCTCACCGACTCCCAGGGCCGCCGGGTGGATTTTCGCAACACCGTCATCGTCATGACCTCCAACGTGGGGGCCAGGAACTTAACGGAAAAGGCCAAGACCCTGGGCTTCTCCTCCGGCGACGGGGAGGAGGCCGCCACCGACGGGCGCATCCGCGAGGCCGTCATGGCGGACTTAAAGCGCACCTTCAAGCCGGAGTTTTTAAACCGCGTGGACGAGACCATCGTCTTCCACCAGCTGACGAGGGACGAAATCCGCAAAATCTGCGAAAATATGCTGAAGGTCATTTCCAAACGGGTGGAGGCCATGGGGCTCCGGCTGGAGGTCACGGACGCCGCCCTTACAAGGCTCAGCGAGGAGGGCTTCGACCCGGCCTACGGCGCGAGACCCTTAAGGCGCAAGCTCCAGTCCGCTGTGGAGGACGCCGTGGCCGAGGGGGTGCTGGACGGCGCTTTGAAGCCCGGATGCACCGCCCTTGTGGACCTTGAGGACGGGAAGATCACCGTAAAAAACAGGGAAATTGTCTCACCGTAAACCGCGCGCCGCCGCCCCAAAAGGGGCGGCGGCGCTTTCATATCATGCGAAGATCATGTATATTTATTCGAAAAACGCGGAAAAGAACGGGCACAATTTAAATTTCCATCCAAAACCGTCGATACAAAAAACAGCCCGCCGTCTCCGGCGGGCGTTTCGCGAAAATCATTCGTGTCTGAGCTCCTCAAGGCAGGACTCGCAGACGTTCTTGCCCCTGTGGACGTTGAGGCCCTTGGTCTTTCCGCAGAAGACGCAGGAATCCTCATGCTTCGCCAGGATGATCCTCTCTCCGTCGACAAAGATCTCCAGGGAGTCCTTTTCGGCGATGTCGAGGGTACGGCGAAGCTCGATGGGGATGACGATCCTTCCCAGCTCGTCAACCTTTCTCACAATGCCTGTGGATTTCATTTTAACCCCTCCATTTAGAGTACTTGCAATTATTGTAACATTTTCTTATAATTTGTCAACGATTTTGGCAAATTTTTTCGTTTTATTGTGAAAAATGAATAAAAGATGTAAAACAGTCCTAAATTTTCGGTACTTTTAACCAATTTTTCAGGACGCTGTTTCCAAAATTGGAATTTTATGAGCAATTCTTTCATTGGGTGCATCAATAAACCGCCGTAAGCCCGCCCCGAAAAAAGGGAATTTTGTCAAACGGCCTCTATTTTTTCCGGAACACTTGAAAAAATCCTCCGGATAACCTATAATTCTAAGTATTAGAAACGGAGGGCGGGCCTCCGGCGTGAAAACGGCCCGGGACCGCCCTGAGGATTACATACAAGAGGAAAATGCCATGCCGATCAAAATTCCCAACGAGCTTCCCGCCGCCTCCACCCTCCACGACGAGAACATCTTCGTCATTCCGGAGGAGAGGGCCGTCACCCAGGACATCCGGCCCCTGCGCATCGCCGTGCTGAACCTGATGCCCACAAAGCGTGTGACGGAGACGCAGCTGTCCCGGCTTTTGGGGAACACCCCTTTGCAGGTGGAGCTGGAGCTTTTGCAGACCAGCACCCACAAGGCCAGCCACGAGAGCCAGGACCACATGCTGGCCTTCTACAAGACCTTCGACGAGGTCCGGGACCAGCGCTACGACGGCCTGGTCATCACCGGCGCGCCCGTGGAGAAGCTGGAGTTCGAGGAGGTGGACTACTGGCGGGAGCTCTGCGAGATCATGGACTGGAGCCGCACCAACGTCTACTCCACCTTCCACATCTGCTGGGGGGCCCAGGCGGGGCTCTACTACCATTACGGGGTGAAAAAATACCCCCTGGAGAAGAAGCTCTTCGGCATCTTCCCCCACGAGGTGGAGTATAAGCGCTCCATGCTGATGCGGGGCTTTGACGACGTGTTCATGGCCCCCCACTCCCGCCACACCACCATCCGCCGGGAGGACGTGGAGAAGATCCCGGAGATGCGCATTTTGGCCACCTCCAAGGAGGCCGGGGTCTACGTCATGTGCACCAAGGGCGGCCGGCAGGTCTTCGTCACCGGCCACAGCGAGTACGACCCGGACACCCTGAAAAAGGAGTATCTCCGGGATTTAAGCCAGGGGCTGCCCATCGAGGTCCCGAAAAACTACTTCCCCGACGACGACCCCACTCGCGAGCCCATCGTCACCTGGCGGGGCCACGCCAACCTCCTCTACTCCAACTGGATCAACCACTTCGTCTATCAGGGCACGCCCTACGACCTCAAGGACATCAAATAAGGGGGGGAGCGCTGTGGAATTTTTTGAAAAGCTGGAGGAGATCCATTTGGGCTCCATAAGCCTTGGGACCGTCCTCTCCGCCGCCGTGCTGCTCATCGTGTGCGTCATCGTGCGGCGCATCGCCCTGCGGCTCTTCACCCGGGCCCTGGACCGCTCCAAGCTGGACGGGTCCATCAAGGGCTTTTTGAAGGCCGCCGTCAACGTCTTTTTGTGGATCCTCCTAGTGCTCATCGTGGCGGACAAGCTGGGGATTCCCATGACGAGCCTCGTCGCCATCGTCAGCGTGGCGAGCCTTGCTCTCTCCCTCTCCGTGCAGAACATCCTCTCCAACCTCTTCTCCGGCATGACCATTCTGGGGACCCACCCCTTTACGGACGGGGACTGGGTGGACATCGGCGGCACGGCGGGGACGGTGCAGAGCGTGGGGCTCTTCTACACCATTTTGAAGATGCCCGACGGGCGCATGGTCCACATCCCCAACTCCAAGGTGGCGGAGTCCAAGGTGGAGAACTTCACCGCTTTCCCCACCCGCCGGGTGGACATCGACGTCTCCGCCTCCTATGACGACTCCACGAAGGCCGTCCACGGCGCCATCCGCAAGGCCATCGGGATGACCGAGGGCCTGGTTTTGGACCCGGAGCCCATCATCGCCGTCAAGGAGTACGGCGACTCCGCCATCACCTACATGGTGCTGGTCTGGGCCGAGACGCCCAAATGGTTCGCCACCAAGTGCGCCCTCATGGAGAATATCCGCGCCGCCTTCGCCGAGGACGGCGTCCGTATGACCTACCCGCATCTCAACGTACACCTGGACCGTCAGTAAAAATTGAAAAAGGGGAGAGATACATGGAGATCTTGCACCACATATTGGACGTCATCGTGGAGGGCGGCATCCTGTTTTTTGAGGTAATCGGCGTGCTCATCCTGCTCATCGCCGGCGTCAAGGGCGTGGTGGAGTACATACGCCGGGACGCGGACATGCGCCTCAATTTAGCCCGGGGCATGGCCACGGCGCTGAGCTTCAAGCTGGGCGGCGAAATTTTGCGCACCGTGGTGGTCCAGGATTTCCGCGAGATCGCCATCGTCGGCTGTATCGTCCTCCTGCGCGCCGCCATCACCTTCCTCATCCACTGGGAGATCACCCATATGGAGCAGGATAAAATGTACCCTGACCAATAAAGCAAAAGGACGGGCCCCGGCCCGCCCTTTTTAAATGCCCCTCCCTTTGGGAGGGGGCAGGGGGTGGGGATGGTCGGATATACGGACCCACCCTGCCCGTCGCTACGCTCGGGCACCCCTCCCGGAGGGAGGGGCAATCTGGGCGGCGGCCCCTACGGCGTAGAATTCGAGCGGCGCGATAATCGGAACGATTGATTTAAACGTGAAAACTTGCCGTAAGGGCCGACCAGTGTCCGGCCCGTCTTTCGTTTTGCATCTCACCTCAAATCAACGCGCCATCCCCGAAAAAGGTTTTCGCCGCAAAAGTTTGCGGCGAATAATCAAATGTGCGGCGAAGCCGCTCCTTTTTGCCCTCCCCGCAGGGCGGGGAGGGGCAGGGGTGAGGTGGGAGACCGAAAGTTTTTGAGCGCTCAGATAATCGCACCCTCTCACCTCATCCGTCGCTAACGCGCCACCTTCCCCGCCCTGCGGGGAAGGCTAAAAAGGTTGCGGCTTCGCCGCATATTTAAAGCCCCTCCCTTTTGAGGGGCAGGGGGTGGGGGTGTAGATGGGTATACGTGCCCACCCTGCCCGTCGCTACGCTCGGGCACCCCTCCCGGAGGGAGGGGCAATCTGGGCGGCGGCCCATATGGCGTTGATTTCGGGCGGCGCGATAATCGGAACGATTGATTTAAACGTGAAAACTTGCCGTAAGGGCCGGACACCGGCCGGCCTGTCCCTCGTTTTATATCTCACCCTAAAATCAACGCGCCATCCCCGAAAAAGGTTTTCGCCGCAAAATTTTGCGGCGAATGATCAAATATGCGGCGAAGCCGCTCCTTAAAAAAGCCCTCCCCGCAGGGCGGGGAGGGGCAGGGGTGAGGTGAGAAGGTAGCGGATTGGGAAGTGCTCGGATGAACGCACCCTCTCACCTCATCCGTCGCTACGCGCCACCTTCCCCGCCCTGCGGGGAAGGCTAAAGAGGTTGCGGCTTCGCCGCTCGTTTTAAAAGCCCCTCCCTTTGGGAGGGGGCAGGGGGTGGGGGTGTAGATGGATATACGGACCCACCCTGCCCGTCGCTGCGCTCGGGCACCCCTCCCGGAGGGAGGGGCAATCTGGGCGGCCCTTACGGCAGGAATGGAAGGTTCCCCTTGTCCCAAAAAGGACGGGCCAAGGCCCGTCCTTTTTGGGAAGTTTATACCAGCCTCAACACCTCGGCGGGGGTATCCGCCAGGGTCTTGGCACCCAGGGAGCGGAGGAAGTCGGCGGAGCGGAAGCCCCAGGTGACGGAGACGCAGTCGATGCCGGCGGCTCGGGCGGTCTTGAGGTCCACGTCGGAGTCCCCCACGTACACCGTCTCGAACGGGTAACTTTGCAGCTCCCGCATGGCGGCCTTCACCGAGTCCGGGGAGGGCTTGCGGGAGACGCCGGGGCGCTCGCCGATGGCCACGGAGACGTACGCCCCGAAAAAGTGGCGCACCAGGGCCTTGGTGTTGGCGTCGGGCTTGTTGGACACCACCGCGATCTTCCGCTCGCTGGCCGTCAGCGCCCGGAGAAGCTCCAGGACCCCCGGGTAGGGCGCGGTCTTGATCCTGTTGTGGGCCTCGTACCAGGCCACGTACTCCTCCAAGAGCCCGTCGAAATTCGGCGTGTCCCGGCCCTCCGGCAAAGAGCGCTCCAGAAGCACGCCGGAGCCGTTGCCCACGGCAAGGCGTATCTGCTCCAGCGTCCGCTCCGGGTAGCCGTACTTCACCATCATGTGGTTCACGCTGTCCCGGATGTCCTCCAGGGTGTTGAGGAGCGTGCCGTCCAGGTCGAAAATGACTGTCGTGTATCTCATTCGGAAAGATCGATCCCCCAGTCCGAAACCACCTTATTGAGGAGCCGCGCCAGGGCCACCACGCCGTCCCGGGTGATGAGGACGCTGGCCACCTCGTCCGCCACCTGGGCGGACACGTCGGTGAGGGCCCCCTGCTTCATGGAGAAGTTGTGCTCGGTGTAGATGTGGGCGAAGGACAGGGCCACCTCGGACTTATTCTTGTTGTGGGTGATGTTGAAGGTGTTGGAGAATACCGGCTTCATGCGCCCGCCTCCTCCTGGAGCGCCTCGGTGAGGGCGATGGCGATCTGGTCGGGGCAGGAGGTCCCCCGCATACCGCACTGGGTCCCCCGGAGCTTGGGGATCACGTCCTCCGCCCGCTGGCCCCGCAGAAGGGCGCAGATGCCCTTTAAGTTGCCGTTGCAGCCGCCCTCCACGGTGATGTTCTGGATGACGCCGTCCTCTAAGACGATGTCGTAGCGCCGGGAGCAGACGCCGTGGGGAATAAAGACCTTTTCCATTCTGGTCATCCTTTCAAAATAAATTTGCCTTTATTATAAACCCCTTTTCGACCTTTCGCAACTCATACTTTTCGATTTGTCCGCATAAGGATAAGGATACCTGTACGGGCACGAAAGAGGGAGGTCGGGGCGTTGAGGCGGTATGAGCAGACGAAAAGAGGGCCGGAGGCCGGAAGACTCATAAGGAGGCTCATGGCGGTGGCGGCGGTGTGCCTCCTTCTGAGGGCCGCTGCCGCCGGCCTGGAGGGGCGCGCGGGGGAGGCGCCCTTCCCGGAGGAGCTGGGCGGGTTTATCCTCACCCGGGAGCTGCCCGGGGCAAAAAGCGAGCTTCCCGACACCCATTTGACGGCGCTGTGGGCGGAGCTCCCCGGCTTTGCGGGGACGGGGGCCCAAAGCCCCTCCCGCTCCCCGGACCCCGCCCCGGGGGAGGAGCCGCCCGGGGAGGAGCTCCCCGGCCCCACGGGGCCCAACGAGGGCACGGACGCCCCGGGGCCCGATCCCACCGAGCCCGCCGGAACCGCCGACCCCGCCGATCCCACGGGGCCCGGTGTCCCGGAGGAGCCGGAGCAGAACGCCATCGGCACCACCATCACCGGGTCCGGCAGCAACTATACCGGCGTGGAGGGCATCTACATCAAAAACGAGACGGGCTACCAGATAGACGTGGACGCCGCCCTCTCCGCGCCCATGCCCTTTGAGGCCGGGGCGGCGGTGCTCATCGTCCACACCCACGGGTCGGAGGCGTATAACCCCACGCCGGAGGACGACTACGTCCCCTCCGACCACTCAAGGACCGAGGACCTCAATTACAACATGATTCGAGTGGGCGACGAGCTCGCGAAGGTGCTGGAGGCCCGGGGCGTCACCGTCTATCACGACAGGAGCATCTACGACTACCCCAGCTACTCCGGGTCCTACGACAGGTCCCTCGCCGGGGCGGAGGCGTATGTGGCGGAGCACCCGGAGATCAAGGTGATCATCGACCTCCACCGGGATGCCCTGGAGGGGAACGGGGTCATCTACAAGACCGTGGCGGACGTGGGGGACGCCCCCTGCGCCCAGGTGATGATCATCTGCGGCACCGACGCCGCCGGCATCCAGCCGGAGCCCGACTGGCACATCAATCTTGGCTTCGCCGTGAAGCTCCAGGCCCACATGACCGGGAAATACCCGACGCTGGCAAGGCCCTTAAAGATCTCCCAGTACCGCTACAACCAGAACCTGGCCCCCGGCGGCCTTTTAGTGGAGGTGGGCACCAACGGCAACACCCTCAAGGAGGCCATCACCGCCGCCCAGTACTTCGGCGAGTGTTTGGCGGATATGGTGGTGGGGGAGAACGGAACATAAGAGCGCGGGTCCAGCGCCCCTCCCTTTGGGAGGGGGCAGGGGG